>NZ_FR896423.1:28593-45822 GCF_000435155.1 Dialister sp. CAG:357
TACTTGGTCCTGACCTGCTGCCAGTTCGGGGACCATTCGGCACGGACGCCTGCCGCATTGGCGACGGGCATGACGGGGATGTAGACAGCACCGTCTTTGCCGAGGGCCTTGTCGGAAAGCTTCGTTCCTTTGACGTAAAGGTCGTAGACTTTGGCGACGTAGTTCGGCTGGCCGTCGGAGGATTCGATGGCTTCCCTGACCTGGTCCTCATTCACGAAAGCAGAGGCGCCGTAAGGAGCGAGCTTATTTTCGATATCCTTGACGGTCAGCGGTTCTCTGTGGTAACCGTCGGGATAGACGTAGTAGGTCAGCGTCTTGTCCGGCTGCACGTGGATGACGACGCGTTCGTAGATGATGTCGACGGGAATGCCTTTGACAATGTGCGCATAAAGGTCTTCGACGTCTTTTTCATTGAGGCGGACGCAGCCATGGGACGCATAGGTGCCGATGGCAGAGGGGACGTTTGTCCCGTGGATGCCGTAGTTGCCGCCGATGCCGATCCAGCGGTAGCCGATCGGGCAGTCAGGGCCGGATGGGATTTCCACTTCCGGATGGTCCGGATCGATCCATGTCGGATTGATTTCCATATCGACGACTTTTCTTCTGCCGACAGGTGTCGGAGAGTCAGGCTTGCCTGGAGCGACCGGGTACATGCGGATGCCCACGTCTCCCTGATAGAGCGTCAGGAGGCGGCTGGCAAGGTTGATTTCTATGCGCTTGTCTTCAAAGGCAGGCTTCTTCTTTCCTTCCTTTTCGGTCGTTTCTGCCTTGGTCTCTGCCTTGGCCGGCGTGATTTTGACCTGGACAGGCGCTTCTTTTTCAGGCGCTGCCTTCACTGTCTCTGCGGCAGGCGCGCTGGATTTGATCGTAACAATGGGAGCCGGCGCTTGCTTCCCCTTACTGGATGCCGGAGTCTTGGCCTCAATCCCGATGACGGGCGAGAGCGCGATCACGATCGATGCGGCCAGAATGATTTTCTTCAGCAATGCAATTTCCCCTTTTTATGAAAACCCTTCCCGGGTATAAAGAAACGGATGGATTCCATGTCTTGCGACATATTGACAGGATACCGCAAAGGCGGCCCCGTGTCAAAGGAATGCATCCGTTATTTTTCTGTCAGAAATGAGGCCCTCCCGCGTGGCGTTTCTCACGCTCGCCGGTAAGCTCCTCAAGAAGGTTCGGCGGTGTTTCACTCTTCCACACCCAGTCAGGCGCTGCTTCTTCAGCCCTTTCCTTCGCCGCTTTCAGATCGTAGTAGACCTGCCACTTGGCTTCGACGAGTTCATGGCCGGTCTGGCGCAGGAGGTAGGCCGGATGGAAGGTCGGCATGACGGGTATCCCGTGGTAGTCGATCCAGTGTCCGCGCGAACGGACGATGCCCGCGTCTCTTCCCAGAAAGAAACGGAGAGCGACTTTGCCAAGGCCGATGATGACCTTCGGCTTTACTTGCCGGATTTCTTCAGCAAGCCATATGGATCCGCAGAAATGGCCTTCCTCGATCGTCGGCGTGCGGTTGCCGCGCGGGCGGCACTTCACGATATTCGTCACATAGACATGGTCGCGCGTGATGCCGACGGAGGCGAGAGCTTTGTCGAGGAGCTGTCCCGACGGACCAATCAGGGGTCCTCCGTAATCATCTTCCACACGCCCGGGGCCCTCCCCGACGATCATGAGCGGAGCATCGGCCGGGCCTGTCGAAAGGACGGGGCCGAGGCCTCCCTCATCACGGAGATGGCAGCGATGGCAGGCTTCGATGGCGCGCTTGATTTCCTCATGCGACGCATACGACATCTGCCTTTCCCTTGCCAGGCGGTCTTCGGGATCCTCATGTCCGAATAAATCCATAATATTTCCCTCTTTCCAAGGTCAGGATCACTGCATATCGGGCGGCGGTTCCTGATTCGTGATTTCATAAAACAGCGTGAACTGGCCGGCGAAGTGGAGCTTCACAGTGTCGACCGGACCGTTTCTGTTCTTGGCCAGGATGATTTCCGTTTCATTCTTTCTCGGGTCATCATCCTCGATTTCACGGTTGTAGTACGCTTCGCGGTAAAGGAAGCTGACCATATCGGCATCCTGTTCCAGAGATCCGGATTCACGGAGGTCGGAGAGGAACGGCCTGTGGTCCTGACGCGCTTCGACGCTTCGGGAAAGCTGGGAAAGCGCGATGACAGGGACATTCAGCTCACGGGCAAGGCTCTTCAACGATCGGGAAATCTCGGAAATTTCCTGCTGGCGGTTATCCCCGCTTCTTGCGGCGCTCTTGGCCTGCATCAGCTGGAGGTAGTCGATCATGATGATGTCGAGCCCCTGCTCGGCCTTGAGGCGGCGGCACTTGGAGCGGATCTCGGAGACCGAGACGCCCGGCGTGTCGTCGATATACAGCGGCGCATCCATGAGGACGCTGGCTGCATTGGCGAGCTGGTCCCATTCCTTTTGCGTGGAAATGCGGCCGGTGCGGAGCTTGGCACTGTCGATCAGGGCCGTGGAGCAGAGAAGTCTCTGCACGAGCTGCTCTCGGGACATTTCCAGAGAGAAGAAGGCAACATGCTTGTGCGCCGAGGAAATACTCATATTCTTTGCCATATTGAGGACGAAGGCCGTCTTACCCATGGACGGGCGGGCAGCGACGATGATGAAGTCGCCCTTCTGGAAGCCGCTCGTCAGAGCATCCAGGGACGGGAAGCCCGTCGCAATGCCTGTGATCGTTTCCTTATTGCGGAACTTTCTGGAAATTTCTTCCAGCTCGTTCTGCACGGCTTCCCCGATCGGCGTGAAGTCGCTCTTTCTTTCATCCCTCGTGACTTCGAGGATGGACTTTTCCGCATTGTCCGTGATGTCTTCGACCGCATCCTGCTCGGAATACGCTTCCTCGGCAATGATGCCGGCCGCATCGATCAGGCGGCGCAGCTTGGCCTTGCCTGCCACGATATCGGCATGGCGGTCGACGGACTTCGGGGAGATGACATTCATGGGGAGTTCATTGATGTAAAGAACGCCGCCCACATCGTCGAGGCGCCCCATGCGCTTCAATTCTTCCGTGACCGTCAGGATATCCGCCGGCTCGCCCCTGTGGGACAAGTTCAGGATCGCCTTGAAAATGACGGCATCCGCCTCGCGGTAGAAATCCTCCGGCGTCAGCTTGTCCTCTGCCATAAGGATCGCATCCTTGTCGAGGAGCATAGCGCCCAGGACGGACTTCTCCGCATCCACATTCTGCGGCGGGACGCGGGACAGGATCATCGAGCTCGTGTCCGGCTTCGGTTCACGCCGAAAGTCTCCCTGGCCGCGTTTTTTTGTATCTGCCAAACCAATTCCTCCTTATACCGGCAAAGGCTCCTCGCCTGCCGTCTTGGGTGTCCTGACAAGCATCTTGTCGAGTACTTCCCGGATATTCTTCACCGGCGTGATGGTCAGGCCCAGGTGCCCTTCCTCGATATCCGAACGGTTTCCCTCCGGAATAAGGATGCCCTTCATGCCCGCCTGACGCGCGCCGAATGCTTTTTCATACACGCCGCCGACCGGCTTCACTTCGCCGGAGAGGGAAATTTCCCCTGTCACAGCATAGTCCTGCCGGAGCGGTATCTTTTCCACGGCTGAAATGATCGCCGCCGTGATGGCGCTGCCCGCCGAGGGGCCGTCTATATTTCCGCCGCCCACGATATTGACGTGGAGGTCGTAATCGGAAAGGACCTTGTCCGTGAGCTCGCGCACCACCGATGCCGCCGTTGCGACGGAATCCTTGGCCATGGAACCGGCCGTTTCATTGAAATGGATCGTCCCTTTTCCTTCTTCCCTTGCCGGGAATGCGGTCGCTTCGATTTCGACCGTGCTTCCCCAGTACCCTGCAACGCCAAGGCCATAAATATGGCCGACCTTCGGCACGTCGCTTGCCACCTTGTCATACCAGGGGGAGAGGCGGGATGCCATCGCTGTCTTCTTCATGAGATCGAGCGTGATGACAGGCGCATCGGCGCTCCCCTTCTCATAGACGGCAAGCCCGTAGGCATCCGCCAGAAGGGACACGGCCTTTCTGCCTTCCATCGTGTACTCGCTGATGAGGCGGGCGACGCCGTCGTCCAAGTGCACCTTCAGCTTCTCGGCTGCATGATTGACGATTTCAATGACATGCTCCGGCTGGAGCGGGTCGAAGAAAACTTCTGCGCAGCGCGAGCGGATCGCCGGATTGATTTCCGACGGGTCCCTTGTCGTAGCACCGATCAGGATGAAATCTGCCGGTGCGCCTTCCTTGAAAAGTTTCCTGATATATTCCGGGATGCCTGGCGCATCTTCATCATAGTAAGCCGATTCGAAATGAACTCTCTTGTCTTCGAGCACCTTGAGGAGCTTATTCAGCATCATCGGATCGAGTTCGCCGATTTCATCAATGAAAAGGACTCCGCCATGCGCATCCGTCACAAGGCCGGGCTTTGGTTCCGGGATGCCTTCATCCGCCAGATCCCTCTGCGCGCCCTGATAGATCGGATCATGGACAGAACCGATCAATGGGTTCGTCATGTCCCGGCTGTCCCAGCGGAGCGTTGTGCCGTCGCATTCGACAAATGGCGCATTCTCGCCAAAGGCCGTGAAAGGAAGCTTCTTCGCTTCGTCCAGGACCAGCCTTGCCGCCGTCGTCTTGCCGACACCCGGAGGCCCGTAAAGGATGAGGTGCTGCGGATACGGGGATGCGATGCGGGAAGCCAGCGCCTTCACGGCACGGTCCTGCCCCACGATTTCAGATAAGCTCTGCGGACGGACGACCTGCATGACCGTGGAAGTCAGCTTCACCTTGTCCATCGCCTCGAGCTTTTCCATCTTCTTCCTGTTCGCAGGAGACTCGCCCTCGCCCATTTCTTCTTCAATGATTTCCTGACGGATCTCATTCACATATTCCTGATGACGTTCGTCCAGACGATCAGCGATCTTTTCCTCGAGCTGCTTTTCCACCGCCTGGCGCGCCAGCATTTCTGCCAGCTTGTCCTCCAGTTTATCCAGGATGGCGGGGATCTCATCGTCAGCTGGCTGGTGCGTGTATTCGCGGCTCTCCAGGATGAGCCGCTCCATTCCGATCAGCCGGATTCGCGGATTCTCGTCATGAATATATTTCAAAGCGTTGAACCGGCTCGCCTGCACGATGATCTGTTCCGATCCGACAGCGCTGGCGTAAATGCTGTAAATCGCATTGATCTGGCGGTTCAGATCCTCATCGGAAATCCCGCTTCCATCGACGCGGTTCAAAAGCCGGCCCAGCAAATCTTTCACATCTTCCATCTTGGTATCCCCCCATTCTTTCAGCCGCATGCTGCGACCTCTTCCTACTATTTTACACCATAAGGGAGCATCTATGCATCTATTGTCAAATCTGCCCTCTTCCTATAAGATAAGGGAAACAAGGAGGCCTCATGGAACCACATTTCATAGACAACGAAGAAAGACAGCGCCTTCGCGCGAAAATAGAAAAGGAAGTCAGCGCCATGGGCTACCCGCCCGAATTCGGCACCGCCCTCGCCGCCGGACTTGGCACCGAACGCGCCATGGGAAAAATGCTCCACTACCTCACCCATGCCGACATGCCGAGCATGGAAGAAATAGCCGACGAAATGGTCGCCATCTGCGACGACCGCTCCTTCTGGCGCGAAAAGAAAGAAGCGGAATTCTATCAGAACAAGTACAACGAAATGCTCTGGCAGAGCAAATTCGAAGACGATGAAGATGAATAAGAAACAGGAAATAGAAAATAGGAAAGGACTGCGGGAATGATTGCTCATCCTGCAGTCCTTTTTGCTTGCCTTATTTCCCTATTTCCTTATGCATCATGGATGACGAGGAGGGATTTGATGGCTTCTCTTCTGTCCATGGCATCGTATGCTTCCTGGATCTGATCGAGGGTGAATCTCTTGGTGAAGACTTTTCCTGGATGGATGGTGCCGTTCAGGACGGCGGGGAGAAGGATGTTTCTTACATAGGTCGTGACTGGTGCGACGCCGCCCCTAAGTCCTACGTTCTTCCAGAAGAAGATGGAGGTATCGACGTCTTCTCCGTGCGGTACGCCTACGCGTCCTACGATGGCTCCCGGGCGGCATACTTTGGCTGCTGTATCAAGCGAGAGCTGTGTGCCTACGCATTCAAGGGCAGCGTCGGCGCCGGATCCGTGGGTCATCGCCATGACTTTGGCGACAGCTTCATCGCCTCTTTCTGCGACGATGTCTGTTGCACCGAATTCAAGGGCGAGTTCCTGGCGGTCTACGTGGCGGCTCATGGCAATGATGCGCTTGGCTCCGCGCATTCTGGCGGCAATGACGCCGCAGAGGCCGACAGCGCCGTCACCCATGACGACGACGGTATCCCCTTCCTTCACTTCAGCCGAAGCGGCGGCATGGTAGCCGGTCGCCATGACATCGGCCAGTGTCAGGAAGGAATTGAGGTCGGCATCGGTGTAGTCCGAAGCTTCGCCCGGTACTTTGATCAGGGCCCAGCCCGCATTCTTGAAGCGGACATATTCTGCCTGATACCCTGCATTCATTTCCTGCGGCGCATTGAGGCAGTTGCCGTCAAAGCCGGCCTGGCACGCAGCGCACCAGCCGCAGCCGTGGGTGAATGGAGCGATGACGAAATCGCTTTTCTTGACCGTCGTGACAGCGCTTCCGACTTCTTCGACGACGCCGATGGCTTCATGACCCGTGAAGCTTCCATGCGGACGCGGATTGATGCCGCGGAACCACCAGAGGTCCGAACCGCAGACGCATGCACGCAGCACGCGGATCACGGCTTCATTCTCGCCTTCTACCTTCGGGATCGGCACTTCATTATTGACCTCGACACGTCCTGGTTCTACAAATACTCCTGCTTTCATGTCTATTCCCCCCTTACCGGCATTCCTGCCGTAACAAATGCATTCTTTCCTACCTTAAGTATAAAAAGAAAAGACAGCCGAATCAATTCAAATCCGGCCATCTTTCTATAAGAAAAACTTATGAAATTCTATATTCTTTCATCTTTCCGAATAGCAGCAAGGAGTCCTCTGCATCCGTCCAGAATATCCCGGTACGTTTCCTTGAAATCTCCCGTGTACCAGGGATCGGCAACCTCGCCGGGCCTGTCCGTGTAATCCATCAGGAGGTGCAGCTTTTCCTTCCGACCGCCCGTCAGAAGAAGCAGGTGTCGCCAGTTCTCCTCATCCATCCCGATGATGATATCATTTTCCTCATAATCCGCCTTCGTCATGCGGCGGGCTTTCCTCTTCTCGAAAGGCACGCCCATTGCCGTCAGCATCCTCTTGGCCGGCGGGTACATATCATTTCCTATTTCCTCCGACGTCATAGCAGCTGAGGAAACGAAAATTTCCTGAGAAAGCCCTGCCTTCTCCACCAGATCCTTCATGATGAATTCCGCCATCGGCGAACGGCAGATATTGCCGTGGCAGATAAAAAGCACGCGGTACATAGTTCCTCCTTTTGGCGGATTTCCGCCTGACTTCTTTTCTTCCAATATACCACATTTATACTACATTTTTAGATAGTATAGTAAAGATGGTACAGTAATTGCCCATCTCCTTCGATTTAACCATAACTCCTATAATAATATTATATAGCGCCAATTACATTTTTTATGGTATCCTTTAGTTGTTGATAGAGATATTTGAATTACCCGACATACCCCCGTATGCAGGTCCGGGACGTCTCTCTCCCGGCATAGACAATCCCCCATGCAGGAAATCCATTCGGTTTCCATCGGGTTCATCACGGCTGCATCTGGCCGGAGCTCTGGAGGGAGGAGGAATGAAAGAAAGGTTCCTTCCCATCCCCAGGTTTCGCAGGCAAGGCCCCCACCTTCCTGTATTCAGCCATTGCCGCGCATGAAATCGTTTCAACTTTCTTCTATTGAAGAGGCCGGAGACCTTTCCGCTTATGATTGTGTTTTCCTTGGTTTCTGGATCGAGGGAGGGACGGCTTGCGAAGAAGCGGCGAACGTGCTTCGCCATTTGACGAACCGTCACATATTTCTCTTTGCTACGCTGGCAGCCGATCCGGAATCGGCGCACGCCATCGCCAGCATGCAAAATGCCAAAAACCTTCTCCCCTCGGACAGTTTCCCGAAAGGAACCTTCCTCTGCCGGGGAGCCGTATCGAAAGAGACGGTACGGAAAATGTTTGAAAAATATCCATTCGGAAATACGGAGACGAGAATCCTGAGTGAGTGCTGCCTCCTCTCAGGTTCAGCGAGGTATCCGAATGATGAGGATTTGGCCAAGGTCGAAACTTTTGCAAGGGTCATGTACCAGCATCTCAAGGATCAGTAAAAAGGAGGGAGAAATGAATCGATTCTTCCTTCTGAAAATGAAATGGATGTACAGCGGGAAATCCCATGTACATCCTTTTTTGGTGTCTCAATTATTTTCTTTTGCTTTTTCGACTTCGCCCGGGAGTCTTCCGTAGGCCATGTTCCAGTAGGTCGATCCTGCCACGACCATTTCATGGTTCAGGAAGAAATGATTCATGGTATTGATGGCCTGCAGGGGGCCGGCTCTTCTGGCAGCGGCGACGGCGGCGCCTACTTTGTGTTTCACGAGGCCCGGGTTCAGGTCGCAGACGACGGCCGCTCTTTCGAGGAATGCCTGCATGTTGGCGGATACATTGGCGGAATAGGACGGGGAGCCCAGAAGCACGCCGTCTGCTTCTTTCATTTTTTCGAAGACTTCGCGGAAGCAGTCGTTCTTATGGACGCAGTTTCCTCTTCCTGCGCATGCCCAGCACGCTTTGCACGGCTCTATGACGGTCCCGGCGAACTGGACGAGCTCGGTCTCGATGCCTTCCTTCTCAAAGGCTTCGAAGACCTTCCGCATCATGATTGCTGTGTTTCCGTTCTTTCTTGCGCTTGCACAGATGCCCAGTACTTTCATCATGCCATCTCCTTTTCCCATTCACGAAGCGTGGAAATGCCGGCTTTATCCGCCAGACTTTCCAGGCTGCTGATTTCATCTCCGGTCAGATGGATGTCCGCCATCTTTGCGGCTTCTTCTACCTGATAGACTTTCGTCACGCCGATAATCGGAAGCGTCCCTTTGGCAATCGCCCATGCGCCTGCGATCTGGGATGGCTTTGCTCCATGCGGCTTTCCGATTTCTCTCAATGCTTCGACGAGTTTCCCGATTTCCTTCCAGTACGAATTGTAGGAATTGCCGCGCCCTGTTCCTTCAGGAAATGGATGTGCTTCGTCGTACCTTCCGGAGAGCGCGCCCTGCTCCAATACCATGTAGGAGAAGAATGTGATGCCATGCTCTTTGCAGTAATCCAGGATGCCTGCTTTTTCGGAGGAGCGGTGCAGGAGACTGTAATGGTTCTGGATGGCGGAAATGGAAAGTCCGCCTTCTGCCAGGATTTCCTGCGCTCTCTTGATTTCAGCAAGGTTATGATTGGAAACGCCGATTTTCCTGATCTTTCCGCTCTTGGCGAGAGGAATGAGGTCCTTCGTCCAGCGTTCGACGTCCATCGGGTTGTGGATCCAGTAGATATCCACGTAGTCCGTGTGAAGACGGGAGAGGCTTCCCTCCAGCATCTTTTCCATGGCGTCATCCCCGGGGCCTGCAATCTGCGGGGTGAATTTCGTGGAAATGAGGACATCTTCTCTTGGCACATCCTTCACGAAATTGCCCAGGATTCTTTCGGACGTTCCTTCTCCGTAGACGGCTGCTGTGTCCCAGAGGGTCAGTCCTTTTTCCATGGCTTTATCAAAAACGGGACGGAGGTCGTCCTCGAAGTAGTGATTTCCGAAAACCTGGTCTCCGCCAGCCATTCCGGTGCCCCAGGACCATGCGCCCAGTGCGAGGGGCGGTAATTTCTTTTCTGTCATGTCGTTCACCTTCCATATTTCACTTAGGACTTTATTCTACTCATTTCCGCGAGATATTTAAAATACTCTTTAATTATCCCTGGATATTCATATTTCAAATATCTCCTCTTTCCTGTACAATGAAGAAATAAGGAGGTGTTCCATGGAAATCCGTGTATTACGATACTTTCTGGAAGTGGCGAGGGAAGAGAATATCACAAAGGCGGCGGCTTTTCTCCACGTGTCACAGCCGACGCTGTCCCGGCAGCTGAAGGAACTGGAGGAGGAACTGGGCCGGCCTCTTTTCGTCAGGAGCAGCCACCGCATCCATCTGACGGATGAAGGACAGCTTCTCCGGAAACGCGCGGAGGACATCCTCGACATGGTGGACAAGACGGCCTCTGAATTCAAATCGCTGGATGAAATCACCGGCGGCGACATCCGCATCGGGTGCGCGGAATCGTCCGGGCTGTCCTTTTTCATGCATGCGGCGCGCGCTGTGCAGAAGCGCTACCCGAATATCCATTTCCATTTCTACAGCAGTGGGTCGGATGCCGTGACGGAGCGCATTGACAAGGGTCTCCTCGACATGGCCGTCATCGTGCAGAGCGCCGATCTTTCCAAGTACAACTGCATCACTGTCCCCTACAAGGACCGCTGGGGAATCCTTGCCAGGGACGATGATCCGCTGGCCGGGAAATCCTGCATCACGCTCGATGAATTGAAAGACCTTCCTCTCATCGTCTCCCGTCAGGGCATACAGGAAGAACTGCTCTCCTGGTTCGGGGAAGAAACACCCCGCCTCCACATCGCGGCGACGTATGATCTTCTTTTCAATACGACGCTCATGGTGAAGGAGGGACTGGGCTACCCCATCGGTTTTGAGAATCTTGTCCATACAGGAAAAGGAAGCGGCCTCGTCTTTATCCCGCTCTCCCCCGAGCTATCTTCGCCCATGCATGTCATATGGAAGAAATACCAGGCATTCACGCCGGCGTCAAAGATACTGCTGGAAGAGCTGGAGAAGGAGCTGAGGTGAGGGGGAGAAAAACCTTTGAGGATTTGAAAACCGTAAAACCAGCCTTCGGCTGTGGTAATCAACCCTTTTGAAAACCATAAAACCAAGGCTTTGCCTTGAGGAAATGCAACTCATCCGCCTTGTACACTAACTTATGAGACATTTGTGTTGCTACCGCTACTGTCAACTGGTATACGGCGCACCTTCCCTTCCAGGGCAAGGTCAAGGGCATTCTTCCCCGTCTGGGAAGGCGAGTATAGAAACCCATATAAAAAAGATGCACAGCGTTTTGTTGTGCATCTCTTTTTTTGTTTCTTTTATCTTCTGCCTGGTTTTCTGAATCCGGGTCTTGGGGGTCTCGGGCCTTTGGGGCCTTTGCCTTCCTGTGCTTTGGCGATGGCTTCCTGGGCTTCGCCGCCTTTGCCCAGACGGCCGGTCTGGACGGAGGTTTTCTTGGCTGTCATGTACCATACGTGGAGTTTGTCTGTCTTGCCTTCTTTGATGCCCTTGGCTGTGGGATCGTTCGGGTAGAGTTTCACGTAGTTGGACATGGATTTCTTCGCGTTTTTCTTGTCATCAGAGGAGACGAGTTCGATGTCCATCGCCAGTTTGATGAGGAATACGAGAAGAAGGAAGGGGTAGACGGCCAGGATGTAGATGTCCTCTACGTAGGCAAGGCCGATCATGACGAGAGCGCCTACGATGCTGAATACGCAGACGGCTGCTTTCAGCGTGAGGGATTTCCTGAACATCGGCTCCATAGCGGAGAGCCAGATGTTGCCGTTGGATTTGTAGTAGTGCAGGAATTCCTGGTTCTTGAAGTTTTTATCGCGGCTGTGGGCTGCGACGATCTGATCCACGATGTTCGTCACGTTCTTCTTCATCTGCAGCATGCGGTAGTTCAGAACGAAAAGGACGGTCGTGAGGATAATGACAAGAATGACTGTCAAATTCATGAATGGTGCTCCTTCTTTGGCTTTAGGTGTGAGAAATCCGCCCGCGTTGGCAGGCGGATCCTCATAAGCCTTCAGCTTTTTGATTAAAGTCCGAATCTGGCAAAGATTTCATCGACATGGACGAGCATCGGCTTGTAGTCGAAGCATGCCTTGATTTCTTCTTCGTTCAGATACTTTCTGACGTCTTCGTCTTTGCAGAGGTTTTCATAGAAGTCTTCACCCTGCAGCCAGCGTTTCATAGCGTTTCTCTGTACCCAGCGGTAAGCGGTGTCTCTGTAAGCGCCTTTGGCAACGAGGGCCAGGAGTACTCTCGGGCTGTAAATGAGGCCGCCGGTGAGGTTCAGGTCAGCCATCATCTTTTCCGGATAAACGAGGAGCTTGTCGATCAGGCTGGTCGTCTGGTCCAGGATGTAGTCAAGAGCGATGGTAGCATCCGGAATGATGACACGTTCTACGGAAGAGTGGGAAATATCTCTTTCATGCCAGAGCGGAATGTCTTCGAATGCCGGTACGCTGTAGCCTTGGATGACTCTTGCCATGCCGCAGATTCTTTCAGATTTGACCGGGTTTCTCTTATGTGGCATTGCGGAGGAGCCTTTCTGTTTCGGGCTGAAGTATTCTTCTGCTTCTCTGACTTCGGTTCTCTGCAGGTGGCGGACTTCCAGAGCGATCTGGGAAAGAACGCCTGCAATGACGCCGAGGGTTGAGATGTATTCAGCATGGTGATCGCGCTGAACGACCTGGGTAGCTACGACTTCAGGAGTGAGGCCGAGTTTCTGGCATACGTAGGTTTCTACGAATGGATCGATATCCGCATAGGTGCCAACGGCGCCGGAGAGTTTGCCGACTGCCATTTCTTCAGCAGCACGTTTCATTCTTTCGATGTTGCGGAGGGTTTCGGAGTACCAGAGCAGAATTTTCAGGCCGAAGGTGGTCGGTTCAGCATGGACACCGTGTGTTCTGCCGATGGTTGGTGTGTACTTGAATTCCACAGCTCTTCTCTTCAGAACTTCTGCGAGTTTTTCCAGATCGGCAATGAGGACCTGGGATGCCTGTTTGATCTGGACATTGAGTCCGGTATCCTTGACATCGGTGGAGGTCAGGCCCATGTGGATGTACTTGGCTTCATCGCCTACGTATTCGCCGACGTTTGTCAGGAAAGCAATGATGTCATGGTTGATTTCATGGTCGATTTCATGAATGCGGTCTACGTCGAAGTTTGCCTTTTCCTTGATGACCTTTACTGCTTCTTCAGGAATGCGGCCCAGTTTCGCGTTTGCTTCGCAGGCTGCGATCTCGACATCCAGCATTGTCTGCCATTCATTTCTTTCGTCCCAAATCTTGCCCATTTCAGGGCGTGTGTACCTTGGAATCATTTAAATATCCCCTTTCGGTTGACCAATGCGGGCGCAAATTTCACGACCCACGACTACACCGGCTGCGGAGGCCTGTGCAAGACCCCTGGTGATGCCGGCTCCATCACCAATAGCAAAGAAATTAGGAATCACTGTTTCAAGCTTGTTTGACAGCTCGATCCGGGAGGAATAGAACTTCACTTCCACGCCATAGAGAAGCGTGTGGCGTGAATTGGCTCCCGGCGCTACCTTATCCAGCGCTTCGAACATCCCCATAATATCCTTTAAAAAACGATATGGCAAGACCAAAGATAAATCTCCCGGTGCAGCAGATGGCATTGTCGGCTGGACAAGGCCTCTCCTGATGCGTTCCGGCGTCGAACGGCGTCCGTCGCGAAGGTCGCCCAGGCGCTGTACGATCGGGCCGCCGCCCAGCATATTGGCAAGGGATGCGATGTACTTGCCGTATTCGATCGGTTCATGGAAAGGTTCGGTGAACTGCTTGGAAACAAGGATCGCAAAGTTTGTATTCTGGCTCTTCTTATTCGCATAAGAATGGCCATTGACCGTCATGAGGCCATTGTTATTTTCCGTGACGACGAAGCCGTACGGGTTCATGCAGAAGGTGCGGACGCGGTCGTCGAAGTCTTTGGAGAAATAAACGAGCTTGGACTCATAGCAGAGATCGGTGATCGGTCCATAAATTTCAGCCGGAGATTCTACGCGGACACCGATGTCGACAGCATTCGACTTCGTCTTGAGGCCCAGTCTCTTCGCCTCGCCGGCAAACCATTCAGCACCGTCACGGCCCGGAGCGGAAACGAGGTACTTGCAGTGGTACGTTTCTCCGCCAGCCACAACACCAAGGACGCTGCCGTCCTTATCCGCCAGAATCGTGTCGACCGGCGTCTTAGCGATGACAGTCACATTATTCGGCAGGCTGTCTCTCATATGGGAGAGGATTTCGCTGTTCACATCCGTCCCCAAATGACGGATGCGGGCAGGAATGAAAGCCAGGTCAGCCGCAGCTGCCTTTCTCTTCAGCGCATGGAGTTCCTCCAGATGCTCATCCCCGTAGACCTTCCTGTCTGCCCCGCCGAACTGGCAGTAAATGGAATCCACGTAGGAAATCAGGCGGGACAATTCGCCCTTATTCATGTAATCGTCCAGATTGCCGCCGTAATCCGTCGTCAGCGTCAGCTTCCCGTCAGAGAAAGCCCCCGCTCCGCCCCAGCCGGAGACAATATTCGCGCGCCTGTCGCTCGCCGGCGCCGTCCTGTTCTTGTTCAAAGCGATACGATCGCGGATATCCAGCCCTTTTTCAAGAATCAGCACAGAAAGGCCCGTATCTGCGATTTCCAGCGCAGTGAAAATCCCCGCAGGGCCTGCGCCAATAATAATCACATCATAATTCTTAGCCATGTAACGCACTTCCGATTTCATCAAATCCGGCGAAAAGCGCCGTTCCCGCCCGCCTCTGGGAAAACAGGCAACAAAAAAGCCCCGCATGGGGGCCGGATCATCTGTAAAAGATTATCCCTTTTTTTATTTTACAGAAGTGAAGAAGGAAATGCAAGGGAAAAGGAAATCTGAAATCGCTGAATGCAAAAAAGGATGGTGAAGGAAATCCTCCCTCATCATCCTCTTTTTATTTTTACTTCATTAGTCGTCGTCAACGAAAATCTGCTGTGCTGCCTTGTAGCTCAGGGAAATATCCCCGATCGGCGTGGAGAGAAGAATCGGACCTTCGTACGGTTCCTTCTCCTTCACAGTCACTTCCATGTCGATACCGATATTCTTGCCCTGGACATAATCCATCAGCGTGTAATCTTCCATGACACGGCGGATGTGGCTCATCTCGCCCACTTCCAAATCGCTCAGGAGACGGTGTGTAATGCCGGAACGGCTGCCGTCCTTTCTCGGGATCGGATCACCGCGCGGTGTGTGGACCGGATGATCCAGGAAATTGTCCAGTCTTTCAGACAATGGTTCCGTCGTCTGGTGTTCCAAACCCTCTGCGATTTCATGTGCCTCGCTCCAGGAGAAATCCAGTTTCTCTACGAGGAACACTTCCCACAGAGAATGATAACGCAGCAGGCGGCCTGCCTCGCGGCGGCCCTTCCTCGTCATCTTGCTGCCCTTGTATGCCGTATAGTCCACATACCCCTGCTTCTGCAGCTTCGTAATCATTTCACTAACAGACGGAGGCGATACATGGAGCATGTTTGACAGTTCCTTGTTCGTCACCAGCTCATGGGATTCGCTGATGAGATAAATCGCTTTCAGATAATCTTCCTTGCCGGATGTCATTTTCTTTATACCCTCTTTCTCTCATCATCACCGGGAAAAATAGCCATTCCCTAAATTTTTATACCGATACTCTTGTTTAATTTTATTATATGCCATCCAGTAATTTTTTTACAGTATAAAAATTGATTTTTGGGAAGAAAATCGAAATATAAAGCGGCATCTTCTTCGAAAATTACAGGTTAACCATAAAATGTTAAATAATTAATAAACAAATCTTTATACAGGTTAATTCAGAATAATTTCCATTTCAAGTGCCTTATTCTCCGATATTTTCGAAAGAAATGAAGAACGCAGAATCATTTCTCTTCGATTTCGGACCGTTTTCCTGCGTTGACAATCCCTGCCAGCCACCTTATAGTAAAAGATACCCGTTTCTATTTTAGCCATGATAGAAAATTTCCTTTTATTAGGCTGGAATATTTTCTGAATCATATGATTCGACAAAGGAGAAGTATATGAAGAAACTCATCGCAGCAGCAATCCTTTTCTCGGCCCTCTTTGCAGGCGCCCAGACCGCATCCGCTGATGTCTACGTCAATGGCTACCGCAATCAAAACGGCAACTACGTCCAGCCTCATCACCGCACGTATCCAGATGGCAACCCAAACAATAACTACAGCCACAGAGGAAACTACAATCCCTGGACAGGACAGCCAGGAGACAGATAACCTGGAATGAAAAAGAGAAGCCTCTTCACGAGACCTCTCTTTTTTTTATTTTTACTATTCTCTTCTTCCCGCCTTGATGCGTTTCAGGATATCGCTCCCGATTTCCAGATTCAGGTACGCATAGCAGTATGCATTCAGGACGAATATCAAAGCCACCATGATGATGCCCGACGTCGTGAAGACTGTCTTGCCGGGATCCGGGTCGAAGCCGAAAATTTGGGACAGCGGCTGCCACGCCCAGCGGACAAACGTCACCAGACGGTCGATCATCGACGAAAGCGCATCTGCGATTCCCAGAATATAAATGGAGAAAACAATCTTGTACGACATTTCCACGATATAGGCAAGCGCTGTCAGGTTCAGCGTCTTTGCATACGACAGCTTATGGCGGAAACCATACCCCATCGCAAGACCGAGAGCCGCCGCATAGAAAGCCGTCGTCAGCCCGATTTCAGGTCCGCCGAACATATTCACGATCAGAACCTCAGCCACGCAGGTGCCTAGTCCCCATTTCATGCCATGGAAATCACAAATGATGGCAATCGGAACTGCCGCCGCAATCATCGTAACGAAAACCAGGAACGGCGCCAAAAGCTTCAGCAGCACCAGGAGCGCCGCAATCGCAGCAGCCGCCGCTGCCTCCGTCAAATACTTCGTTCTTCTAACAGCAGGATTCACGTTTTCTCCTCTCCGAAAGAAGCCGCCATGGCCTCCTTCTCCTCTTTCTTCATACGTTTCAAACGGTATTCCATCGAACGGGCCTCATGCTCCCTTCCCCACTCACGATACCACGCCAGAACCACAGGAAGCCGGCTCCTCGTATACCGCGCGCCCTTCCCGGAATTATGCACTGCCACGCGCCGATGCACATCATCCACCGTGAATCCCGTATAAAGACTCCCGTCCGCGCACCGCACCATGTAAGTGAAATACTTCCGCTCTTCCTTCTCCGTCGTTTCTTCGCTCATGTCCGTTTCTTCTCATTACCACAGGAAAATAATATCCTTTATTATACCATGGAGTGCATAGAGGAAATTCATAATGTATCAGACAAAAGGGTCTGTGACAAAATCCACTAAAGTGCTGACTTCTTT
>NZ_FR896424.1:0-3816 GCF_000435155.1 Dialister sp. CAG:357
AAATTTTTACCAACACGTTTTGTCCTATAACCCTTAGTCTGGTTGTATGGTTTTCTTCACTCACTCCCTCAAATCTTTATCGTTTCTCTCTCGCATTTTCCCACGTAGTCATCGGTCCAGTCTTCTTCGAATTCGCTGATGGGGATGAATTGGTTTGTGAGAGGGGTTCCTTTGTGAATGGAGATCATTTCGGAGAACCATATGTTTTTCTCGAAGGAGATTTCCCCTCCGTTCTGCAGGAGGAAGATAATCCCGCGTGTGACTTGTACGTCGTAGGTTTTCACGCCCAGATGGAAAAGTTCCTGATGTTCGTTGACGATCTGGATTTCCTGAATCATTTCTTCGACGGGGATGTTTGTCATGTCTGTGTTCATGAGCCTGGAGGGCATATTACCGGTGGAGGGAAAGAGCCGGAACATGGCGACGTCTTCGAGGGCGCCGAAGTAATCGGCCACTTCGATGATGCTGGTCAGTGCGTACGCGCCGCGGCTGGTGATGATTTCTGCGATGCCATAGGCGGAAGATGGCAGGGCCTCGGCATCGGAGCGGATGCTCTTGAGAACGCTGCCTTTCAGGTTCTGCAGCATGGCCATGGTCTCTGCGTCAAAGCGCATGTCGTATGTTTTCATGATTTTCCCTTCTTTCGTTTTTCCTTTACTATACACCATTCCCCCACAAAAAAATCCCGCAATCGCGGGATGATTTATTCGCTTACAGCATGTTCTTTTTCCAGAGGACGAAGGTGACGGCAACGGTGACGGCTACGCCCAGGAGGGTGACTTCCACGAAGCCGAAGGGCGAGCTCTCGAAGGGGACGGGGACGTTGATGCCCCAGAGGGAGTAGATCAAGGTCGGGGTCGCGAGGATGATCGTGACCGAGGTCAGGAATTTCATGATCTGGGATAGGCGGTTGGAGATGATAGAGGAGAATGAGTCCATCATGGACATCAGAATGTTCGTGTAGATCTCGGCCATTTCCAATGCCTGCTTATTTTCGATGATGACGTCTTCGAGGAGGTCTTCGTCTTCCTCATACATCTTGAGGAGGGAGTGAAGAGGGCTGTTCCTGAGGCGCATCAGGCGTTCCATGACGTTTTCATTCGCATGAAGGGCGAAGTTGAAGTACGTCAGAGATTTCTGGAGTTCGAGGAGGCGGAAGAGTTCCTTGTTCTGCAAAGATTTGCGGACCTGGGTCTCGATGACGTCGGTCTGTTTGTAGATTTGCTGCAGGTAGAACAGGAAGGAAGAAGATGCCTGGGAGAGGATCTGGAAGAGGAAACGTGTCTTCTTGTAGGTCCTGAAGGATGTGAAGGTGTTCCCGAGGAATTTCTTCACGACGAGGTTCTGCTCGAGGCACACCGTGATGAAGTAATTCTTCGTGATGAAGATGCCGAGCGGCAGTGCGTCGTAGGCATCCGTCTCAAGGACGACTGGCGTATTCACGACGACGAAGATGTAATCGTCTTCGAGCTCGACGTGGGAACGTTCTTCACGGTCGAGGGCGGTCTGCAGGGAATAGACCGGGATCCCGGTCAGTTCATTCAGATGCGAGAGTTCTTCCTGGCTGGGGGCGGCGCAATTGATCCACGAGCCCTTATCGAGCTGCTCCAGTGACATTTCTGCAAGTACATTGTTCTCATCATGCTTAAAGGCTTGTATCATTTTTCCGCCCTCCTTTCGTCTTCTCTTACTATAGTCAGAAATAGGGATTCTGTCAAACATAGAAACGGTGAAATTGCAAGAATTGATGCGGTCTGGCGGGCTTTGGAGAATGGACGCTTTTTTGACGAAATCTTGACAAATTTCAGGAAATTTGAGCGTATTCCGTCCGGCTTGGGGAAATGAAAAAAGATGTGAAACCCTTTCGGATCTCACACTTTTTTTATTTCCTTATTTATCAGCGAGGAATGGAACGATAGATGCGCAGTGGGGCATGATGGTGATGGTGTAGTCGTCTTTTCCCTGGTCTTTCAGGATTTTCTGCGCCAGCTGCCAGGCTTCTTCTACGGTAGCCACGGGGGTCTGGTTGGTCTTTTTGATGGCTTCGAAGTTTTCGGGCCTGGTGACCAGGATGATGTGGTATTTGTGGGTCATGCAGAAGAGGTTGAATGCGACGAAGAATGGAATGGTGAAATGATGGCGCAGTGCTCTTTCCATGTCAGCTTCTGTTTCATACTGAAAACTGTTCAGGTATGCCGGCGGTTCCTGGATGTCGCTGGCTTCCATGATGGCGATGATGATGCCGCCGTCCTTGACAGCGACGTCAGCCGGATCATAGCACTTGCTGCCCTGGTAGAGGGATACGTCCTTCGGATATCCGCCAGCGCAAGCGAAGCCTACATCCGCTTCCTGCTTCATCGGGACCTTCTGGATGCGGTATACGAGCTTGGTGCCTTCGAGCCATGCTTCGTAAGGATCGCCGCCGACCATGCGGCAGATCTGGCCGTCTGCATTCACGATGGAATGAACGAGGAAGCACGGTTTGATCATATCGGAAGCTTCCTGCATATCATCGGAAACCGGGTTGTGATCAAGGAGCGTGGAACGGGTAGCCGGGTTGATGCCGCTGCCGAATTCAGCGCCCAGCGCATTGCAGTGATTGATCTGAATGGATTCATCACCGGCAACGCCCGGGAGAATCAGCTTTCTGCCGCCGCCGTAGCCTGCGAAGAGGTGGGTGGTGATGCCGTCGACGACGATGACCTTGTCAGCATCGACTGCATGCTTATTGATCCAGACAGGAGTGCCCAGCTTCGTATCGCCGACATGGACGAGTTCGTCCTTGTTTTTGCAGTCATGCTGGTACAACTTGATACGGGAAGCGACTTCCTTGCCGACGACGCGGATATCTTCTTCCGGTGTCTGCGCTCTGTGAGTGCCCTGGGCAAAGAGGATGCAGATATCGCTGTCCGGGATCTCTGCGCGGTTCAGTTCATTGACGATATGGATGACGAACTGATCAGAATGGTTCCATGTACGGGTAATATCAGCGCATACAATGCAGACTTTGTCGCCCTTTCTGACGATTTCCTGCAGCGGGCGGCTGCTGATCGGATGGCGCATGCATTCCAGTGTGGCTTCTTCCACGTCGCAAGCGGGCGTAGGATTTCCTTCAAGAACATCGGAAATATGTTCTTCAGGGAGCATGACTTTCTGAGTAGTTTGGCCGAAGCCGAATTCGAATTCTTTTAATGCCATGGGGACTCCTCCTTTTTCTAAGCGCAGGGGTCCGGTTTCATACGAAAAGGGACTGCGCGTATGCGCGGCACATGCCGTAAAACATATAGATGTATAACAATTATAGCATGATTTCCGCTGAAATCATCTGCTTTTTCTTACTTTACTTTGGTAACGTGAAGAAACAGGACATATTGTCCATAAACCACGAAATACAAGGAGAAATCGCCAATAAAAGTGCAACACATTCGCGGAAAGAGCGCCCGAACTCGTCCCTCGCTGTACAGAGCGCTGACTTTTGAAAGCGGTAACAGTCCGAGCATTGAAGCGCCGCTAACACTTGCCTTCCCAGACGGGGAAGGTGCCCGGCCCCAAAATCTGATGCCGGGCGGATAGGGTTGATTATTCATTGGGCTTTAAAATCTAAAAAGGTTCTTCGAGCGTTAGCGAGGTCGTCTATTGGTTTTAATTCTCCTTCCTATTTCCCAAGAGCATCTCCCATCTGCCCAGTTTTTATCATTTCCTTCTCTCATTTCCTTATTTTTTCCTTATATAAGTATACTTTCGGATAATATGCGAGCGGTCTGGCGCTTGGTATGATTAAAGGGGTGTGTCAAGAGTTTTGTGTAAATCGATTCA
>NZ_FR896425.1:0-15511 GCF_000435155.1 Dialister sp. CAG:357
CTCTGCCCCGGACCAAATGATCCGGGGCAGAGCCTTTTTTATTGGGATGAATTTTGTCACATCCCCCTAAAAAATACGTTCATCTCAAAATATTCATTTTTTTAAAAGGAACTGTTATTGAATCTTTTGTGAGATTTCTGCAGGTGTTAAAATCGACATTCCGAAGAGCCTCAGAAGCAGACATCCTGCACTTGTGACCGGTTTCCCCCGCCAGATACAGTAAGAATCCTATGATTTCTTCTGCTGTAGTACCACTTTCTCTTAACTCTTTAACCGAAATCCCATGCTGCCTTTTAGAAAGACGGATTCCCTGCTGATCGACTAAAAGCGGCAGGTGTGCATATGCCGGAGGAGTGTATCCCATTTTACGCATCAATAGGATTTGGTAAAAAGTGGAATCCATTAAATCGTTTCCCCGAAACACATGAGTGATTCCCATGGCGCCATCATCTTGTGAAACAGCAAGCTGATACGCAAACATCCCGTCAGCTCTTTTTACGACAAAATCATCAAAGCCGGCTCTTAAATGTTTTGACTGCTTTCCTTTCAGCAGATCCGTAAATTCTATCCTGCAATCGTCCACCTTAAATCTGAGTGAAGGAGCCTTTGTCTGGACGGCTCTCTCCTGTTCTGTCAGATTTCGGCAATGGCCGTCATACGAGGATACTGCCTCATTAGCATGCGGTGCTGAACTGATTGCGTGAAGCCTTGCACGGGAGCAGAAGCAAGGGTACAACTCCCCCTGCTTCAGAAGGTCCCTGCAGGTTTCCTCGTAGAGATGTGTACGCTGGCTCTGTATCGTATCTCCATAAGAGAAGCTATGGCCAGGGCCCTCATCAAAATCCAGTCCCAGCCAGGAAAGATCGTCTAAAATTCCTTGTATATAGGACGGCTTGCTTCTTTGCGTATCTATATCTTCAATCCTTAAAACAATTTTGCCCTTATTCTGCCGGGTCCACAACCAGTTCAAGAGTGCGATCCAGATATTTCCCAGATGCATGAAACCGGTCGGGCTCG
The DNA here is from genome assembly GCF_000435155.1 of Dialister sp. CAG:357. Lineage (NCBI taxonomy): Bacteria > Bacillati > Bacillota > Negativicutes > Veillonellales > Veillonellaceae > Dialister > Dialister sp. CAG:357. Next base: position 1,018 of record NZ_FR896425.1, read on the forward strand.
GAGCAAATCTCGTTCTTACCTGCATATGATCAGTCTGGAAGGGACAGGATTTTATCAAATACATCTGCATCCTGATGAATCTTTTCTTCATTTCCCATTACGCAGATACTGGAGTGATCAATAACGCTCTGAAGCAAAGGCGCAAGTTTCCTGATATCTTCTACTGTGCAGTTGACGATTTCATCATTGACTTTTCTGCGGTTTTCAACAGAATTGCCATTCAAATAATGAAGCATTGCGCGTTCGCCCTTCATTGACGGGGTAAGCTGTATTTCATCTGCAGCCATCGTGCCAATTACGTATTTTGTCATTTCCCTGTCTGATAATTCGAGCGTGCGGATATATTCAGGAAGGTTCTTGTATGTTTCAAGGGTCTGTTTTAAATTCGGATCTCTGTAAGAACATAAAATCGCAGTACCATCACTTAAAAACTGGGTAAATGCACCATATGCTCCGCCCTGGACGCGAACCTTCTTCCATAAATATTCATAGCGCAGAATGGTTTCCATAACCCGGAGAGCGCCAGTATAATTGAACCCGTATTTGCGGAAATCTCCGCCTTCGCCAACATACTGGACTTTTCCGGAAGTTAAGAATGCCTCGTCCTTGTTTCCTTCGGCAAAATCAAAGGTGTGCTTCTGATAAACATTTCCATCCGGAAGATCATCGGCAATTTCATATAAATGATCCTTGACCGCGCTTACCTCGCCGGACTCTCCAATCGTTTCTATAAACAGATTTGATTTTGCAAAAATAATCTTTGCAACTTCTGCCAGCCTGCGGACAATCTCATCAGAATTTGCATCAAAATCGCGAACCAGGTCTGACAGGAAATAGTAGTAACTCAATCCAAGCTGTTCGGCAAATGCACCGGCTTTAGAGAAATAAGAAGAAAGTCTTGTCATAACCAGTGAGCTTCCACGGCTGAACACGCTCATATCCCATTCCGATTTTTCCTGAAGAAGAATCTCTCTCAATCTTGCGGTATCTTCGAAAGAAGTATGGCAGAGAACTTCACCAATGAGTCCCATCAGCTTGTCGACATTCGATGTCAGAGCTTTTCCCCGGATGGCAAAAACAGGGGTATAATCTGCGGAATTATCATACCTGCTGTATGCACTGACATTGAACCCAAGTCCTCCGGTATAAGCATTGGACAGTCTGGATAATTCAACATAGCTATGTTTATCAGTATTCATGCTGCATAATATCGACGTCAGTAGATTAGCATACGGAATATCTTCTTCCTTCAATCCGTACAGTGTAAAGAAGATATTCAAATAAGTGATACCCATTGTGTTGACTTCATAATGGAAATGACGGATACCATTCAGGTCTTCTTCAATAAGGCTGTCATCTTCGATTTCACGTTTAAGGTCTTTTCTTGAAAGAAGCGGAATTGTCTTTAAAGCTTCTTCCGTTTCCATCGAAGCCTGTCTTTCCTTCAGGGCTTTTGTCGATTCGACGATTTCTTCAAGCTGTTCGTGGGAGAGAGAGCTCTTGAAGGCAGCCAGTTTCTCTGCTGTCTCCTTATTTTTCTTTTCTGTCAGACCACGTTCAGGTTTCATTGTAATCAGTACCTGGTGCGTGTTCTTGATAACGTATTTTAAAAGCAGATTTTCAAAATATCCTTTATCCAGATTATTTCTAAGTTCCTTGATATCATCAATGTACTTAAGAGCCTGCATGGGGTCTCTGTCATACAGCCAGAGATCCATTGCTCTCACTCCATACAGAAGTCCTTTCGGTTTTCCCTGGAAATCATTCTCACGCAGGATGAACTCTGTGCGGTTGAGTGCTGCTTCAAGCATATTCCTGTCAATTCCATCAAGGGCAAGATTCCTTAAGACAAGATCGACAGTTGAAATAAACTTCTCTCTCTTATCAATTTCTGAACCAGTTACTTCGATTGTCCATACCGGCTGTTTATAGCTGTCTCCATACGCACTAGATACATCATTCCCGATTCCTGCGTCCAAAACTGCTTTCTTTAATGGAGCTCCATCCATATCTACCAGAACATAGCTCAGGATTTTGAATGCGAGAGACTCTTCCGTAGTTATATGGTCATTAAGTGCAATATATAATGCATGAATAGTCTTCTTCTCAAGGCTTTCATTTTCAGAAATGCCGAATGGCGCCTCAACAATCTTTCTTTTCGGAAGCGGGGATTGAGTTTTGACAGCGGAATAGACATTCCTTGCGTCAAAATGGCTCAGATATTCCTGGTCGATGAATTTCAGTGTCTCATCGATATCCATGTCGCCATAAAGATAAATATAGCTGTTGGATGGATGATAGAATCTGCGATGGAATTCACTGAACTCCCTGAATGATAATGTAGGAATGACTTCAGGATCCCCGCCGGATTCTACTCCGTATGTCGTATCGGGAAACAGTTCCTCCATCGCCTTGTCTTCCATGATTGCTTCCGGAGATGAAAGAGCGCCCTTCATTTCATTATAAACAACGCCATTATAGGTCAACGGCGCATCCACATTATCCAATTCGTAATGCCAGCCTTCCTGCATAAGGATCTGAGGATTTTTAAGGCAGTCCGGATAGAAAACGGCATCCAGATAAACGTCCATAAGGTTATGGAAATCCTTATCATTTCTGCTGGCGATCGGGTACATCGTTTTATCCGGCCAGGTTATAGCATTTAAAAATGTATTTAAAGATCCCTTAGCCAGTTCTACGAATGGTTCCTTAAGAGGAAACTTTCTGGAACCGCAGAGTGTAGAGTGTTCCATGATATGCGGAGTTCCCTTGGAATTATCCGGTGTCGTGCGGAAGCTGATAAAGAAAACCTTATTATCATCGTTATTTGCGAGATAGAGAAGTCTGGCTCCGCTTCTCTCATGCTGCATCAAATATGCATCGGAATCCACTTCCTGTATATGTGATAGATTTGTAACACGGAAGCCGTGTATTATATCTCCATTATTGAATTTCATAGGCCTCTCCTTTAATCAAAAATTTATAAATATCGTATTTAAAAGCAAATCATTGGAATAGATTCATAAATAGAAAAAGCGCAGGGACGAGACCTGTGCTTTTGTCTATTAATGGAACAGTTTATCTGCCTTCTCCTGCCGTGAAGAATTCATCATGAATAGCCTGTACTGCTTTATCGAGATCCTTACGCAAAATAAGGCAGGAAATACTGATTTCTGAAGTACTTACAATATCAATATTGACACCTGCACGGCCCAAAGCGCCAAACATGCGGGCAGCGACACCCGGGCGGCCGAGCATTCCGGCACCAACAACGGATACCTTTGCTGTATCATCATCATAAATCACTTCTTCGACTTTTCCTTCATCTCTCATTGCATCCAAAACTCTCTTTGCATCAGAGAGATCGGCGTCGTCAATTGTGAAAATGATATCCGTTTTATCATCGTTAGAATTTCTGACACTTTGAACAATCATATCTACGGTGATATTGTTTTCAGCCAGTACAGAGAAAATTTTGTAAGCAACTCCTGGAATATTTCTTAATCCAAGAACAGCAATTCTTGCAGCATGAGCGTCTTGTGCTACGCCTCTTACGGTGTCATCTCTGGTTTCCATTGTACATACCTCCCGAATTATGGTGCCTTCTTCATCTGTGAACGTAGACCTTACATGGATCGGAATATGGTACTTCATTCCCAGTTCTACGCTTCTTGGCTGCATGACTCCGGCGCCAAGCCTTGCCATTTCAAGCATCTCAGTATTGGTAATTTCTTTCATTTTTATAGTTCCGGTTACATGTCTCGGATCAGCAGAGTATACACCGTCAACATCTGTGAAAATCTCGCACATATCGGCATGCATGGCTCCGGCGAGCGCAACGGCAGTAGCATCACTTCCGCCTCTGCCTAATGTAGCGATATCACCGTTTGGCATCATTCCCTGGAATCCTGCGACAATCACTATATTGCCGGCTTCCAGTTCCTTAAACACCCTGTCCGGTTTAACGTCGTCAATTGTAGCTTTTCCATAACCGCCGCCTGCAACTATGCCTGCCTGCGGGCCAGTTAAGGAAATAGCTGGAACCCCGAGTTTCTTAAATGTCATTGCCATTAATGCAATTGACACTTGTTCACCTGTAGAGAGAAGCATATCCCGTTCTCTGGCATAGTTCACATCAGAAACCTTTGCTGCCAAATCTAATAAGTCATCCGTGCTGTCACCCATAGCAGAAACAACAATAACGATTTTATCACCAGGTTTCCTATCACGAAGCACACGATTTGCTATATTAAGCATTTTTTCCGGAGTCGCGACTGAACTTCCGCCGAATTTCTTTACATAAAGTGCCATATACATCCCTCATTGAATAAACAAATGTACCTACAACTTACAAAATTTTATCATGCCAGTACAAACATGTAAAGAAGATAACTGATATTGCCCGCCTTCACTGTATCAGCTTAAAATCCGCAACGTTTATATTACGAGCTTTTTATTATTTCATGATTACGGATACTTATATTGCAGAAGGATTTAGAATTCAATTCCCTTCCGGGCCCGGATTCCTTTCTGGAACGCATGCTTAACCAAGGTCATTTCCGTAACGGTATCAGCAGCATCTATAAGTTTGGGCTCAGCATACCGTCCTGTAAGGATGACATTCAGACGCTCCGGTTTATTGTTTAATAATTCGAGAACTTCATCTACATTGAGCATTCCGAAATGGATTGCATAATTGATCTCATCCAGAACAATCAAATCCCAATTGCCGCTTTCAAATTCCCGGCGCACCATGTCCCAGCCTTCCTTAGCCAAAGCCTTTTTCTTCTGGAAAGTCTCTTCATCCTCTTCCTGATTATGGAAGACAAATCCATCTCCCATCTGGCGTATTTCAATCCGCTGATCCAGCTTATTTAAAGCCTGGATGGCATTAAGCTCTCCATACTTCCAGCCGCCTTTTATGAACTGGAGAATCAGAACTTTCTGTCCATCTCCCCATGCACGGATAGCAGTTCCCAGAGCGGCTGTCGTTTTCCCCTTGCCGTTCCCTGTATTAATAAGTATAAGGCCCTTGTTTTCCATATATTCTCCTCTAAATTGACTATTATCAATTCTATATATTTTCGTACATGAACCAGCTTTTACAAATGAGTCTTTTTATAAGACAAGCATGATTTTATGAAATGATCGGCTGCCTTAGGGTTTCCCTCGAAAGAAATGTGCAGGTAGCTTGCAAGAACATTATCCTTGCTGTAGCCCTCCAAGTGCGGAGTACTCTGACGCGTTCCCTGAAGTTCATATGCATCCGGGTAATCCTCATCTTTGGTGATCATTGAGAAGTGGAATTCATGTCCTCTCAATTGATCCCCCTTCCTGGCAGCAATGCTGTCTTTAAGGGCAGTGGCAGTCACGTAACCCACACGCTGCAGGTTCTTGCCCATTTTACAAACCCCGGGAATAATGCCTGCTGTATCAAAAGCGTTCCCGTCAAAATCAACAATTTGACGGCATAAGTACATTAAACCGCCGCATTCTGCATAAATAGGCATCCCCTTTGATGCAGCCTCTCTGATCGACTGCTTCATGCTTTCATTTTCCTGAAGCTTTTCCAAAAACATTTCCGGGAAACCACCGCCAAAAATCAGTCCGTCGACATCAGAAATGCTGCTGTCTTCCAGCGGGCTGAAATCGATGAGCTCGGCTCCCATGCTCTCTAATTTTTCTAAGCTGGATGGATAATAAAACGAAAATGCTGCATCCCTGGCAACGCCGATTTTCACAATTTTATGGTTCTCTTCTGCATTCTTATCATCGTCAATATCAAGATCCGGTGAAGAATTGGCGATAGCAAGAATCTGATCCATATCAATGTATCGGCTGGCAGCCTTTCCGATATCTTCAATCAGCTGGCTCGTTTCAATTTCAGTAACCGGCGTCAGACCGAGGTGCCTTTCCGGTGTCTTAAGATGATCATCCCTATGGAAAGCGCCGACAACCGGCATATTTATTTTTTCCATAACTTCCCTGATCATGGCTTCATGCCTGTCAGATCCAAGTTTGTTCAAAATAACGCCGGCAATATTTGCTGTCTTATCATATTCTCTGAATCCCAATGCTGTGGCCGCAATGCTGTATCCGACTGATTTGCAGTCCAGAACAAGGATGATCGGGGCCTTAAGTCTCTTTGCTATATCGGCAGTAGAACTTACTCCATTAGCCCCTCCATCATACAGGCCCATGACGCCTTCTATAATTGAGATATCAGCCCCGTCTGACAACTTTGTGAAGTTTTCCTGAAGATATTCTTCCGGAACCATCCATGTATCAAGATTATAAGAATCTCGGCCGGCTGCCTTTGAATGGAAGCCTGGATCTATGTAATCCGGTCCTACCTTAAATGGCTGCACCGAAAGTCCTTTTTGACGAAGTGCCGCTAAAAGGCCTACGACAATCGTTGTTTTTCCGACACCGCTGTTGGTGCCGGCAATTACCAGCCTGGGACGGTTAAATGCTGTCATTAGTCCTCATCTCTCTTCGCAATAATTGTACTAAGATAATTAGGTTTATAATCAGCCGGCAGACTGTCCAGGTCTCTCTGGATAATTTCATCAGGAAGTCCTGCGCGGGAAACCATGACAGATCTCTTCATCATATGGTGTTTCCTTAATTCTTCCTGTACATAAGCAAAATTCTTATATACCTTCATAATAACGGCGTTATCTGCGGCAGACAGTGCTGCATCAAACTTTTCCGGCGAAGCTGTAGCCGGAATAATCAATACATTTTCTTCCCATTCCGTTAGAGGCTGGTTGATATAAGAAGCAATTCCTAAAAATGCAGGGATTCCGGGGATTGTTTCAATGGAATATTTATCTGAATCTCTGAATTCGTTAAAAATATACATGTACGTGCTGTAGAGCATCGGATCTCCCAGCGTGAGAAATACTAAATTTTTCCCCTCATCCAGCTTTTGCGCAATAATTTTACGATTTTCTTTCCACTGGGCATTAACCGCTTCCATATCATTGCTCATCTGGAATACCATTGGCAGAATTTCAACATTTTCCGGAATATATTTCCTGGCAATATTATAAGCAACAGACCCATCCTTTTTCTCAGTTTTCGGGGTGATGATAATATCCGCATTCTTAATCGTTTCCACTGCTTTTACTGTAAGCAGTCCCGGATCTCCAGGACCTACACCGATTCCAAATAATTTCCCTGTCTTCATAATAACTCCTCCTAAATATTTTTAATTATAAAAACCCTGTCTTAAATTTTAACGCAAATTGAAGATTATAGGAACTCTGGATCTTGATTGAACCGGAATTCCATTTTGCCTGGCTGGAACAAATCTCCAATTTTGGACAGATTGGACAGCAGCGCTATCCAGCGATGAGTTTCCTGACGACTGCTCAACCCAGGCCGAAGAAACACTTCCGTCCGCTTCTATGATAAATCCGACAACAGTAGTGCCGGAAATCCCGGCAGACCTTGCCGCAGATGGATAAACCGGTTCTTCCCTTGATAAGATTTGAGGCCCTTCTGTAACGCCTCCGCCAGAACCTTCTCCATTGCCATTTCCAATGCCATCACCAGAGCCGGAGCCGGTCCCGCTTCCGTAGCCAGTCCCAGTACCATCGCCAGAGCCTGAACCAGTCCCATTTCCTGAGCCAGATCCCTGGGCACTGCCATCTGCAGCGCCTGATCCGCCTGTGCTGGTATTTATGTTTTGTGAATACTCATTATTATCTTCATAAGATGCCATATCGCTGCTCACTGCTGATGAATCCTTCGATTCCCCTCCCGGTAATTGATTGACATTCACTGTATCTGATTTTGAAACAGACGAGCCATGTCCGGAACCGGAACCTGCGCCTCCCGAAGCACCTGCAGTCGTATCCACGAGATCCACCTCAATAGGACTACTCTCCGGCAGAGAAGCCATGAAAAAGCTTCCGGCCGCCACCAAAAACGCTATGAGGAATACATGGAAAAGGATTGACTCAAAAACAGCCATGGACCATTTGTGATTTATATTATGCATAAACCGATCCTTTTTTGAATTAATTTGAATCAGTAGCTATGCTGATTCTATGGATTCCCAGTGCTTTCAGCTGATCAAGGACAAAAACGAAATCTCCATGCTGGGAATTCTTGTCCGCTCTAAGTAAAACCTTAACATCATGGTTCCTGCTCATTTCTATTTCCATCCTGTGCTTAAAAGCTGCTTTTGAAACAGGCTCTTTCTCAACAAAAATTGTCCCGTCTTCTGCAATGCTGACAGGAAGTTCCTCTGTCGTTTCAATGACAGCCGTCGAAGCCTGCGGCAGGTTTAGGCCGATGGACCTTTGTGTAACCATGCTGAGCATACTCATCATGAAAAATACCAAGAGGAAAAAGATGATATCTATCATAGGTATAATCATTATCTTGGGCTTTTTTTCATTTTCGAATCGTTCTAATCTCATCCTTACCTCCCTTTCATAAAGGAAAGGTACAATGAATCCAGTGTTTCAATTTGAACGATAAATTCGCTGACCTTTTGGGAAAGATATGTATATGCAAGAAGAGATAATATAGCTACAAACAATCCCGTTCCTGTGCACACCAATGCTTCTGCGACACCACCTGTAATGGCAAAAGGCTGCCCTTGAGCAGTAGAAAGAACATTAAAAGATTCAACCATGCCAATAACGGTTCCAAGAAGACCCATCAATGGAGACAGTGTAACAATGGTATCCAGATAATTCAGATATTTCCTTAATTCGCCGACAGCCCTTGATGAAGCTCCTTCTATCAATTCATTCTGGTCAGCTTTCAGATGTATGCATTTGACTCCGTCCAATATAACCGAAGCCGGAATGCCGCCATCTTTTGCCAAAGCATCTGCCAGTTCATCAAACTTGCCGCCCGGGATATACTCCCGAAGCATTCCCGTGATAAGCTGCGTATCCGATCTGCACTTTTTATAGTAATTGAACCGCTCGATAAAAATAGCAACAACCGCAATGGATGCTATAACCAGCGGATACATCATAAATCCGCCTGCCCTGAAAAGATGCCAAAATTCCATATATTTTCCCTGCCTTTAAATAATATAATTAGATACATATTAACGTTTTATTAAGATTATCATCTTATTGTGCTCAAGTCAATCTTGTATCGGCCTGCATGACCTTCACCAATAAAAACTTTATCATTATAGCAATAAAATAAAGCCGCAGGTTTCATACCCACGGCTTTTATTCCTGACTATTCCAGATCTGAACGTTGAAAATCTTAATACCCGTTTACCTGGCTGACTACACGGAAGTTTCCTACGTCAAATGCTTTGCAGATTACATTGAAAAACGGGCCTGTCAGCATTGTTCTGTAAATTTCCGACTTAGCAATCAGCATAAGATGACTGCCATCGTAGGTAACTCTGATTAAGCCATTATTTATATATTTTTCGAAATCCTTCTCTGCCATTTCTTTTTTCAGCTTTTCAAGAGCTTCTCTTGTTTCGCCTTCCTGATATTCAGGTCTTTCCATGACTGGCAGGAAGCGTACTTCATAAATCTTATCATTATAGCCCTTAGATTCAGCGGAATACCTCTTGCCGTTTTCCATTTCTTCCATTCTAATTCCTCCTCATGATGAACGTATTTACTACCTCAATATTATAGCATTGTACTCCGCTATATTCCAAGGCTGTTAATAATCAGATGAACCCCCGTTCATTGAGACTCACATAGATGCCATCCCCTATGATGACATGATCCAGCAATTCCATTTCCATCAATTCAGCCGCTTCCTTAAAGCGCCTCGTAACGTTGATATCCTCATCCGATGGTTCAGGCGAGCCGGAGGGATGATTATGAAGAATGATTAATCCGTGTGCTTTATACCGGATAGCCCACTTCATTGCTTCCTTGATATCAACAGATACTGCATCCAGGCTTCCCTGCGAAATTACTTTGTATCCCAGTAATTTATTTTTAACATTCAAGAATGAAACGATAAACTTTTCCTGTGTTTCATGACGAAGCTTCTCCATGAAATACCTGGAAACTTTCTGCGGTGAATTAAAATCAATAAGTTCAATCTTCTTGTGACGATACGCCAGCCTCCGCCCGAGTTCTATTGCTGCACATATCGTTACTGCCTTATCTTTTCCAATGCCATTAACTTCAATCAAGTTACGCCAATTAAGATCATCAAAGAAGTCGATGCCGTCCTGCTCTTTCGCTTCCAAGAAGTCTACTACTTCCTGGGCCACTTCCGTCACGGCTCTCCCCCGTGTTCCTGTGCGGATGAGAATTGACACCAAATCGACAAGACTTACATTCGTAGACTCTGCAAAACGTTCTCTTGGCCGGTCCTCCGGACGCATATCCTTGATCTTCATAAAAACACTCCATTTCGCTGCACATGGCCGGTAATGCTTTCTCCATACCTCAGAGCCATAAAAAACCAAATGAACTATTTAAATTCAGGGAACTAGAAAGGAACGCTGTGAACCTTATTATAAAATCTTCTCTTTATAATTTCTTGTATACATACAGTGATGCGAGAATGCTGAGCACTGTAATCAGATTCAGCACAATCTTTATGCCGAAATGAAGCTGCATAATAAACAGATTGAGCGATATATTCTCAATATTTAGAATGGTAAAAGACTGCGTCAGATACGGATACTGAGAAAAATAAGCACCCGCCGTCAGCATATGATTGACCGCTTCGCTCAGCAGAATTCCTGTGAATATACACAGGACCAGTGGCGCCCTTGCGCCAATAACCTTCATTCTTCTATAACTCCTCTCCTAAAATAAATTCAATTAAAAGCTAGTTCCCATTGAAATCTTTCCTTCTACACGGTCTGCCAGGGCCTTCCCTGTTGCATCGCCCGTTCTGTACTGATAGATGACTCTCCAAACAACACCCTGGTAGGTAAAAATATATTCTCTTACACTTAGATCGGTAGTCCTGCTTTTATCAGTTTCAGCAAATGTAAAATTCAAAACATTGGCTTTAGTATCGCCCAGGGAAAACGTTTTATTTTCTACTTTCAAACGGCTGACAGACGGGTTGTTTTGTAAAATAGCCGGTGCTTCCTTCACCAGTTTTTCTTCATTCTCATCACTGGAGACCTGATTGCCGGTAACTAAAATCTGAAGGTGCTCATTATGCCCTTCTGCACTCACTTTTTCTTCACCGCGGCCGACAAGATCTACCTGCTTTCCTTCCGAAATGATTTCAAACGGCGTTGATAATGTAATTGTACTATTTTCACAATGAACCCTGTTCTTGCCAAAAATAAACTCATCATCAAGGCTCTCTTTTCCGCACCCGGCAAGGCTGAGACCTATAGCAGACAATAAAACGACCATCAGGACAGCAGATAATTTTGATTTAAGAAATTTAACCATATTGACTCATCACTTTCCATATATATTTTTACATTTATGCAGATATGCAGATTTATCAGTTATGCCTTAAAACATCCTTGCATTTGATTTTATCCTGACATACTTTTAATATTATAACATATATAAGCCTGTAAGCCTTGCCAAATGTGTAACTTATAAGATTTTGAAAACCCATATGCACTTGAAATATTCATTCATCTGCTGATTTTACATACCCAGAGCGGCCTGTATTTTGATGAGGAGTCATCATGAAAAAAAATCCTGTAATTGGAATTACGGCTGAATGGAACCCTTTTCATTCAGGCCATGCAGCCATGATTAAAGAAATCAGAAAGAGCTTCCCGGACGCTCGTATAATTTCAGCCATGAGCGGCTCATTTGTACAGCGGGGAGAACCTGCCATATTTGATAAATGGAGCAGAGCTTCCTGGAGCATCTCTTCAGGCGTAGATGCTGTTTTTGAATATCCAGCACTTTATGTACTGCAAAGCGCCGATTCATTTTCTGAAAACGCCGTTCACCTGCTGCATGATTTAGGATGCACCCATATAGCTTTTTCTACAGAATCGCTGGATAAGAATCAGTTATTTGACATTGCCAGATGGATGCAGACAGAAGATTACACAGCAAGGCTCCATCAGGAATTGAAGAACGGCCTTCCCTACAGCCGCGCCGCTTCTGCTGCAATAAACAGCTTTTCAAATAAGCTTTACCAGGAACTGATAAAGCCCAATAACCTTTTGGGACTGAGATATGTCGAAACAGTCTCCAAGTATTATCCTGATCTGGAAGTTTTCATTACACACCGGGATATGGAACACAATATTTCCGCTTCTGATGCAAGAGCGCAGCTTTTGGAAACAGGAAGCAGCCTTTTACTGCCTCCAAATATACAGGAAGAAGCCGAAATATTAATGCAGAGCGGAAATTATACAGACTTTAACCGATATGAAGACGCATGTCTCTTCATGTCCAAAGCACTTGGACTTTCCGATCTTTCTGATTCGGGACTTTTTACAGAAGGCCTTGAAAATAAATGGAAAAAAGAAGCCGAAAAAACGACATTCCCTCAGATGTTAAGCGGAATCAAGAGCAAGCGTTATCTTTACAGCAAGTTAAAAAGAATATCTGCTTCGCTTCTTTTATCCGGCACCAAAAAGCCGTCTCCGTTCGTCAAGCCTGATTTTCCCAGATATGCCAGACTTCTGGCGCTCCGCCAGGAAAGCAGTGAACTGATTCATCATATTACAATTCCCGTAATTACCTCTGCCGCCAAAGCCATGAGGACTCTTGATGAGAAGAGCCGGGAGGCGCTTTCCATAGATTTCCTTGCGACTGACATTCAGGCTTACTGCCGTCATTCTGACAGGTACAGATATTCCAATGAAGATTATTATCATTCTCCGGAAATATTGAAATGATATTCTTATGACCGTTTCTGCTTAAGCTGTTAAGGCCGCTGCAATAGACATTTCAACTTAAGAATCCTTATTCCGGCTCATTTCTCTTTACATATCTGCTAAAATACTTTATTATGATAAAATATACTTATTTGAGAAAGACGGTTTCAGGAGGACTTTCACATGGATTTCAACAACAGCTGGCCTATAGCACTAGCTTTCATTCTGTATTTGATTTTAATGATGGGCATCGGCCTTTATTATTCGAGACAGCAGAAAAACCTTTCCTCTTATATTCTGGGGGATAGAAAACTGGGTCCCTGGCTGACTTCCATGAGTGCTGAAGCATCCGATATGAGCGGCTGGATGCTCATGGGTCTTCCCGGCTATGCTTACCTGCACGGCTTATCTGCTTTTTGGACCGGCATCGGCCTTATTATAGGCACATGGGCGAACTGGCTTCTCGTATCAAAACGTTTAAGAAATTATACAGAAGTCGCAAATAACAGCCTGACAATACCTGACTACCTCTCAAACCGCTTTGAGGATACCAAAAACGGACTTCGCTTGATTTGCGCAGTGTTCATCATTCTCTTTTTCATCATATACACCTCATCCGGATTTGTAGCAGCAGGCAGATTATTCAATACTATTTTTGGTATTCCATATTTCCATGCATTGCTTCTCGGTGCATTCGTTGTCGTTTTCTATACATTCCTGGGCGGCTTCTCTGCTGTTGCATTGACAGACTTCATTCAGGGAACAATGATGTTCTTTACGGTTATTTACGTTCCGCTTGCAGCAACAATTGCTTTAGGCGGTCCGGTTCCGACGATGGATATCTTATCAGGCGAAGGCCCGGATTTCTTTTCATTCTTCCCCGCATCCACAAGCATGTCGGCACTGCTTATTATGCTGGTATCCTCCCTGGGATGGGGCCTTGGATATTTCGGCCAGCCTCATATTTTAGTAAAATTCATGGCAATCGGCGATGCCGATGATTTAAAGAAATCGACACACATTGCTATGCTTTGGGTCTTATTATCCCTTGGTTTTGCTATTGCCATTGGTATTGTCGGCAAAGCCTATCTCAGCACCCCTCTGGAAAATGCGGATGCTGAAAGAGTATTCATCATCATGGCAAAGTCTCTTTCGGCACCATTTATTACAGGAATCATCTGGTCAGCCATTCTGGCAGCGATCATGAGTACAAGTTCCTCCCAATTGCTCGTAACGTCTTCTGCGGTTTCCAGAGATCTTTTCCAGGCATTCCTCTTCAAGAATGCATCTGAAAAGACGTTGATCCGTGTAAGCCGCATCAGTGTACTGGTTGTCTCTATAATTGCAGTATATCTGGGTTCCGATCCGGACAGCTATATTTTCCAGATTGTCTCTTATGCGTGGGCTGGATTTGGTGCCTGCTTCGGTGCAACGATACTCCTCTCACTTTACTGGAAACGCATGACATTAAAAGGTGCCTACGCCGGTGTACTTATCGGGGGAATTACCGTCCTTATCTGGAAACAGTTTGAATGGTTCGGCATCTATGAACTGGTTCCTGGTTTCTTCCTTTCAACCATTTCGATCATAGTTGTCAGCCTGCTTGATAAAGAGCCGTCCGAAAGCATTCTCAAGACATTTGAAAAAGCAATTTCACTTTCAAAGAAACATAAATAAGAAATTTTAGGCTCTTCACGGAAATTTGGGGGATGAATAATT
>NZ_FR896426.1:0-4276 GCF_000435155.1 Dialister sp. CAG:357
GCACTTTAGTGGATTTTGTCACAGCCCCTTTTTATTTTTGCTTGGAATAAGTTTTTGCTGTGAGCAGTATAAGTATGATTTCAAAAAGACCTACGATGGCAAGTCCTAAAGAGGTTCCCATGTACTCAATGATTGCACTGACGAGGAGAGAACCAAATGGTGCGCTCCCAAGGAATACAAAGGTATAAAGGCCCATGATTCTTCCCAGGTATTCAGGGGGAGATGCCATCTGGATTGCCGTATTGCAGTTTACCATGAAGAGAATGGTAGCAAAACCGAGCAGGGCGAACATGAAAAGCGCTGGGATTGTCCAGAAAATGTAGCTGACGGCCATAAGGAGAAGGCCGCATAAGCCGGCTGCAGTAAATATGAACCGCTGTGAATAATGTGTGCTGGATGTGGCAGATAGTATTCCGCTTGCCATGGAACCGGCCCCTGCGGCAAAGAGAATGGATCCGAATCCATCAAGTCCTTTGTGAAGTACCCTGTCTGCAAAGAGCGGTCCGTAAGTACCCATATTCAGGATCAGACTGCTTACGATTCCGGCTGCCAGAAGATTGCCGAAAATAATCGGATTCTTTCGTGCCTCGGAAATACCCTCGCGGATTTCATGAAGCGGTTTTTTATTGGTTTCCTGAATGACGGGAGTATTCACGTTCATTTTGGCATAGGCAAAGAGTATAGGGATGAGAGAAACCGCATTAAGGAAGAAAATATCACTGTAAGAGAGATAGTTCAGAAGAAAAGCGGCAAGCAGCGGGCCCACCATTCTGGTGATATTGAAATTGGTCGAGTTCAAACTGACTGCACTATGAAGTGCTTCTTTTCCTACCAATTCAGGCATGAAAGCCATGCGGGCAGGCATATCGAAGGCATCGATCGTTCCCAGAAAAAAGGCAAAGAATAAAAGCCATCCATACGTTTCATGCCCGGAGAGAAGGAGCAGGCCTAAAAGAAGTGCCTGCAGCATATAGAGGGACTGTGTTCCCATCAGTATTTTTCTCTTGTTGTGATGATCGATCCAAAGCCCCGTTCCCAGTGTGAATAGAAGGGAGGGGGTGAACTGGCATGCAGATAAAAGGCCTAAAAGAAAGGCAGAATCGGTCATCTTATATACGAGCCACTGCTGTGTCGTCAGCTGCAGCCAGAAACCGATGAGCGCAATCCACTGCGTAATCCAGAATACTCTGTAGTTCTTTACACCCAGGGCAGGGAATAAGGTTGTAATTTTCATAAGGAGCTCCTTGCAAGATGTCTACGTATTAACTATATCATGAATGGATAGGTCAAAGACAGCAAAAGGAGACCTGCAATAAAAAAGGATGATGCAGGCGCATCATCCTTTGAGGTAAGCCCATTAATCCCAGGCTGGTTCAATGGTTCCTTTATATTTTTCTGCAATGAATTTCTTGACTGCATCAGACTGGTAAGCCTGTACGAATTTCTTGTAAGCAGGCTGATTCTTGTCTTTATCTCTGGCAGCAATAATCATGACAGCAAGCGGGGTGTCCTTGGATTCAAGGAAGATGCCCTGATCCTTTGGAGACAGGCCTGCGCTCATGACATAGTTCATTGTAATGACAGAAGCAGCAACATCGTCAAGGCTTCTTGGGAGCTGAGCGGCTTCCAGTTCATTGAATTTCAGATGCTTCGGGTTTTCCGTAACGTCTGCAGGAGTAGCTTTCATGCCTACGCCTTCCTTGAGCTTGATCAGGCCGGCTTTTTCAAGAAGCTGGAGTCCGCGTCCTTCATTTGTCGAATCGTTAGGAATGGAAATGGTAGCGCCGTCAGGAATATCCTTGACATCCTTGTACTTGTTGGAGTAAATGCCCATGCGCATCAGGATGGCTTTTCCAATCGGAACGAGGTTTGTGTTGTGCTGCTTATTGAAGTTGTTCAGGAATGGTTCATGCTGGTAAACTACGAGATCAAGATCTCCGTCAGCAAGTGCCTGATCCGGGGTAATGTAGTCAGAGAATTCCTTTACATTGACCTTAAGGCCGTTCTTTTCAGCTTCTTTGGCAGCTGCTTCAACAACCTCAGCGTGCGGGCCGGCTGTTGCACCAACCGTAATTTCCTTCTTTTCTGCAGGAGCAGACTGGGCAGAGGATGCTGCCGGCTTAGCGTCGGAACCGCAGCCGGTGATGACTGCTGCTGCGGAGAGTGCGCAAAGGCCGGTGATAATCAGTTTCTTTAACATAAGCAAAACTTCCTTTCTCTTTTGAATTTATAATTCCGGAAATGGGATTTGACGGATAATTCCATCCATTCCGGTGATTAACGTTTGTCGGTCTTTCTTGACCATGTGCTTCCGATGAACTGGATAAGCTGTACGATGATGATCAATACAATGATTGTTGCAATCATGACATCAGCCTGGAATCTCTGATAACCGTAGCGGATGGCAAGGTCGCCGAGACCGCCGCCGCCAATGGTGCCTGCCATAGCGGAGGAACCGATCAGGGATACGATGACAACTGTCATGTTTTCTATAATCGATGGAAGAGCTTCAGGAATCAGGACCTTCTTTATGATCTGATAGGGGGAGGCTCCCATGGATTCAGCTGCTTCAATAAGGCCGAAGGGAATTTCACGGATGGAAGTTTCCACCATTCTTGCCGTATATGGAATAGCGGCAATTGTCAGAGGAACAATAGCTGCTGTAGTACCGATGGAGGTACCGGCTACCATTCTTGTAAAAGGAATGATGGCAACCATCAAAATGATGAATGGAATGGAACGGACCATGTTGATGGCAAATGCCAGCGGCTTATTGAGTACCGGGCAAACGAGAATTCCGTTCTTCTCAGTGACTACGAGCAGGATGCCAAGCGGTATTCCGATAATGGCTGCGATAATGGCTGAAACGGAAAGCATGTACAATGTTTCCGCCAGACTTTTGAAAAGCAAATTAGTGATTACTGGAGACATAGCCTAACACCTCGCTTGTGATTGGTAATGATTTCAAATGGCTTAATGCATTGATCATGTCATCTTCATGGCCGTCGATCATGATGATCAGACGTCCGAAGGATACGTCCTGAATATAATCGATCGATCCATAAAGGATGCTGACATCCAGGTTGTACTTGCGGATCAGGTTTGCAATGATCGGCTCGTTTGTGACGTCCCCGCGGAAGGAAAGGCTGATGATTGTCTGATCGTCTTCCTTTTCTTTGTCTTTATGGATATTCATATGGGACAACTGCTCCGGAACTTCCGTGGACATGACGGTTCCGATAAATTTCTTCAGCGTTTCAGTCTGGGGATTCGTGAAGAGATCGACAGTCGAACCCTGTTCAATGATTTTTCCATGTTCGATGACTGCGACGCGTTCGCAGATTTCCTTGATGACTTCCATCTGATGAGCAATCATGATGATTGTGATATTCAGCTTCTTATTGATGTCTTTCAGAAGCTCGAGGATGGATTTTACAGTTTCCGGATCAAGTGCGCTTGTCGCTTCATCCGAAAGCAGTACAGAGGGGTTGGATACGACGGCTCTTGCAATGCCGACTCTCTGCTTCTGTCCGCCGGAAAGCTGGGACGGATACTTGTCCTTGTAGCTGGTAAGCCCTACAAGTTCAAGGATGTCATCAATCCTTTTTTTCTGTTCCGCTTTCGGCACATTGGCAAGTTCAAGCGGGAAAGCAACATTCTGGGCAACGGTTCTGTTGGAGAGAAGGTTGAAATGCTGGAAGATCATTCCGATGTTTTTGCGTTCTTTGCGCAGCTCGGAACTGCTGAGCTTTGTCATATCCTTCCCGTTGATGATGACCTCTCCGGAAGACGGAGGTTCAAGCATATTGATGCAGCGGACGAGTGTTGATTTTCCGGCACCGGACTGTCCTATGATTCCAAAAATTTCGCCGTCTCTGATAGTGAGATTGATATCATCGAGTGCCCTGTAATTATTGTCATATACTTTAGTTATATGTTTCAGTTCAATCATGGGGGTCTCCTCCCTGAAATTAAAAAACTTTCATCGAAAGATGAAAGCTTGTGACATCATCTTTCGAGATTTTACTCGCTGGAATTGGCACCGTTTCATTAAGAATGGTTGCCGTGACTTCAATGGGCCAGTCCCTCCGTCACTCATGATGAATAAGATTATTAAATTAACTAGATGGTAAACTAGTTTGACTTTAATCGATTGTGTTTATAGTACTCTGTATAGATTTCCTTGTCAATAGTATTTATTAAAATAAGATGCACGGTAAATAAGGCTTTTCGGCATAAAAGAAAGGGAGTGTAAAATAGTTTGTGTAAATCGGTA
>NZ_FR896427.1:0-23569 GCF_000435155.1 Dialister sp. CAG:357
TATCCCACAAAAAAGCGTGAAGAACCAATTTTTTCACCTGTCATCATTCATTTGCAGGATTATCCCCTGACCGGCACCTGTCTTTTCTCTGAGACGAGTGCTTCGCGTAGAATGCTGCCGTGAAAATGCATATGTTGTTGTTCCATCCTTTGCCCGGGAAGGTATTGGTGGAGCCTCTTTCAGGTACAAAAAGTACAGCAAAATCTCTTCTGCTGCAGGAATACAAAATAGTAAAAAGCAGCCGGTAAATATTCATTCTTCGATAGTGAAAAGGTTCATTTATCAAATAGAGCAAAGGACAGACGATTTCCTAGAAGAAGTAGTTCCTGTCAAAAGTTCATCTGCTGCCAGATGGGAATGCATTGTATGAATAATTCTTAAATACTTTGTATGTCTCTTGACAGGGACATGGCAAACATGATAGATTTCCGAAAGAATGCTTCGGATGGAGAATAACGGAGGGTTTTCTATAAAAAGGGGCGCAAGGGACGGTATTCCTTTGCCAAATCGGGTCCGTTGCATTATAATAGAAGTACTGGTATGATATACACGTAGAAGGAGTACTAACAAGATGCAAATGATCGATCTGTCGGACGTGCATGATTTCAGCGCGGCCCGGTTCATACTTTACTGGGTGGTGGCTTCTGTCGTAGCCGTCATCGTAGCTTACAGCATCGGACAGGAAAGAAAACTTAAATGGTTCAAGCCAAGAAGCTCTAACGGATTCATGGTTCGCCGCGGACCTTTGGGAAATTTCAGTCTGCTGGGCGTACCGCATTCCAAGGAAGGCGTTGCCATCACAGCTGGCATTTTCATCGGAGCCGGCGTTATCTGGGCAATTCTTGTATTCATGATTCTTCCGGCGCTTGGATACAACATTTAATTCCATAATACGGTTTCCTGCGTATGGCACAGGGGTAGGAAATCATCCTGAAAATAGGACCTGGCATCGAAAAATGTCGGGTCTTTTTTTAGGTTTAAGGAAAGTAGTGCCGGTTATTTCTTTTTATTCAAGGAGGTCTTATTGGTATGGCAAATTGGGAATCAGTTCTTGAGGAACTATTTACGGGCGTCATGGGGATGCAGGATCCGACGGTATGGATCATGTTCCTCATCGGCGGGCTCCTCATCTGGCTGGGAGTGAAGAAGGACTATGAGCCTATGCTTCTCTTCCCGATGGGGGTCGGATGTATCCTGGCGAACATCCCCGGACATTTCGCGGTCATCCCGACGGGAGGCGGTGAACCAGGTTTCCTGACGGTGCTCTATAATGCAGGCATCGCCAACGAGCTTTTCCCTGTCCTGATCTTCATCGCCGTCGGTGCGATGTGTGATTTCACACCGCTCATCCGCGCTCCGTACGTCATGCTCTTTGCAGCGGCAGCGCACTTCGGTATTTTCGCGGCAGCGCTTCTCGCCGCTATGGTCGGCTTCCCGTTCAATGAAGCTGCATCAATCGGTATCATCGGTGCTGCTGACGGCCCGACCACCATCTTCGTCGCACAGGAATTTGCGACAAATCTTCTGGCTCCGCTGACGGTCACGGCGTTCTGCTACATGTCCCTCGTGCCGATCATCCAGCCGCCGATCGTCAAGCTTATGACGACAAAGCATGAAAGAAGAATCCGCATGGGATTCAAGGAAGAAAAGCCTGTCTCCTGGACAGCGAAGTTCCTCTTCCCGTTCATGGTCGTTCTTTTCGCGGGCATCCTTGCTCCGATTTCCGTACCGCTTATCGGTGCGCTCATGTTCGGCAACATGCTGAAGGTTTCCGGCGTCTGCGATTCCCTGTCAAATGCTGCGCAGAATGAGCTGTCCAACCTCGTGACACTCTTCCTCGGCATCACCGTCGGCGCTACAATGACAGCTGAAAACATCCTTACATTCGACGTACTGAAGATCCTGGCCCTGGGCGCTGTTGCCTTCGTATTCGATACCGTGGGCGGCGTTCTCTTTGCCAAGATTGCCAACCTCTTCCTGAAGAAGAAAATCAACCCGATGATCGGCGCATGCGGCATTTCCGCATTCCCGATGTCCGGCCGTGTCATTGCGAAAATGGCGCTCAAGGAAGACCCGACAAACTACATCATCCAGCATGCCATGGGCGTCAACGTGGCAGGCCAGGTCGCTTCCGTCGTAGCCGGCGGTCTCGTTCTTGCATTGATCCCTGTATTAGGATAAGGAGGAAACTATGAGCTCTGTTGAATCAGCCATTTACCTGATGGTCATCGCGTATCCCATGGTTTTCATCGTCATGGGGCTTTTTGTGGCATTGACCTACTTGCTGAATAAAGCATTCCCGTACAAAGGGGAATAAAAGAGAGGGGCGGAGGGGATATTTCCTGTCCGTCCCTTTTGCGTTATAATAAGAAATGTGATAATAATTCTCTATTAGGAGGTATGACATGAAAGAAACATACAGCAGAACCAAGTCCGTATGGCAGCGCATGGACGAAACCGAACGCAAAGCCGTCATGGACTATGGCGAAAAGTACAAAGCATTCCTTGATACAGCCAGAACAGAAAGACTGGCAGCCAAAGAAATCATCCGTCAGGCAGAAGCAAAAGGCTTCAAACCTGTCTATGATATGAAATCCCTGAAAGCAGGCGACAAAGTATACTGGAACCAGAAGGATAAGTCCGTCATCCTGGCCGTCATCGGTGAAGAACCGGTCCATGAAGGCATCAAGATCGTCGGCTCCCACATCGACTCCCCGCGTCTGGACCTTAAGGCAAACCCGGTCCATGAACAGGAAGGCGTCGTATACTTCCGCACCCATTACTACGGTGGCATCAAGAAGTACCAGTGGACCTGCATTCCGCTCGCTCTGATTGGCGTCGTATACACCAAGGACGGCAGAAAAGTGGAAATCAATATCGGCCTGAAAGATAGCGACCCGGTATTCTACATTTCCGATCTCCTCATCCACATGGCACAGGACCAGATGAAGAAATCCCTCGCAGAAGGCATCACAGGCGAACAGCTCCAGCCGATCATCGCTACCAACTCCGATGAAAACCAGAAGCCGAAGGAAGCTCTCATGAAGATGTTCAAGGACACCTACGGCATCGAAGAAGAAGACTTCGCAGCTGCTGAACTCGAACTCGTACCGGCTGAAAAGAGCCGTGACGTAGGCTTCGACCGTTCCCTCATCGCATCCTATGGCCAGGACGACAGAGTCTGCTCCTATGCAAACCTGGAAGCCATCCTCGATGCAAAGCCGGGCGTCAAGACACAGGCAGCTCTCCTGACAGATAAGGAAGAAATCGGATCCTACGGCAACACCGGCATGGAATCCTCTTACTTCGTCAAATTCGTCATGAAGCTCCTCTCCCTCCAGGGACAGAACACCATCCTTGATTTCTATGAAACCATGGAAAACAGTGAAATGCTCTCCGCAGACGTCAACTCCTGCCTGGATCCGATGTTCCCGGAAGTATCCGAAAAAGACAACGCATCCTTCCTGGGCTACGGCATCAACCTGACCAAGTACGGCGGATCCCGCGGCAAAGCAGGCAGCAATGATGCCAATGCTGAATTCCTCCAGAAGATCCGCACCATTTTCAACGAAGCAGGCGTATGCTGGCAGATCGGTGAACTTGGCAAAGTAGACCAGGGCGGCGGCGGAACGATTGCATTCATGATGGCAGACTGGGGCGCTGAAGTCGTAGACTGCGGCACAGCCATGCTCTCCATGCACGCACCGTACGACCTCCTCTCCAAGGCTGACGCTTACGAAACCTACCTCGCTTACAAAGCATTCTTTGAAAGCAAGTAATTGATAAGAGCAATATAAAGAAGGGCCCGGGAAACCGGGTCTTTTCTTATGCCCGAAATGCCATTTCTTTCTGGCAGCAGTTCAGTTTTTGATGGTATATAAAAACCCGCACTTTCTCCATTTCCTTGCTCTCCGGAATAATCCGTATCCTTCTTATGTAAGAAAAATATATAGTAAGGAACGGTTTTTCTTTTCCGTCCCTCGTTTCCGTGGTATACTTTCAATAATCAATACTTTCGATAAAGAGTTTATCGATGGAGAATAGGAGCATGGGAGGTACTTATGGAAAAAGAAAGGAAAGAAGTCCGCATCGAAGACGCGATGGCGGAGAAGGAGGCCCTGGACAAGAAGGCACAGGAAATCCTTGAGGAGAAGGACGCGGATTCGCGTCTGCGCGTTTACAAGGGGCCGCTCGGGAAGGCAATCATCGTCCTTCTCTGTGTCTGGACCGCATTCCAGCTTTACTTCACGACGATCGGTGCCATCAGCGCAGTGAATCTTCGCGCGATCCACACGATTTTCCTGCTCGTCTTTACATTCCTTCTCTTCCCGACGTTCAAGTCGGAGACGAGGAAACGGAAGATTCCGCCTATATGGGATATCGCATTCATCCTGGGCTCGGTCGGTTCCTTCGGTTACCTGATCTTGAATTTCACGCGCATTGCCCAGACGGGCGGGCGCATCAATAATATGGAAATCGGCATTGCGCTTGTCGGCATCGTCTGCGTCTTTGAAGCAGCGCGCCGCGCATCAGGAAATCTGGCCATACTGGCTGCTCTTTTCCTGGCATACAACTGGTTCGGTGCCTACCTTCCGGGATACCTCGGTCATAACGGATTTACGCTGAAGCGTGTCCTCATCACCCAGTTCTGGGGTACAGAGGGCGTCCTTGGCACAGGCGTCGGCGTTTCTGCGACGTATATTTTTCTCTTCGTTGTCTTTGGCGCTTTCCTGAAGCACAGCGGATTTTCCAAATTCATCAATGATTTCTCGCTGACACTTGTCGGTCAGACATCTGGCGGCCCTGCGAAGGTGGCTGTCATTGCATCCGGCCTCATGGGCATGATTAATGGTTCTGCGATAGCGAATGTCGCAACGACCGGCACGATCACGATTCCTCTCATGAAGCGTACGGGTTACAAGAAGGAATTTGCGGGCGCTGTCGAAGCCGTCGCATCGACGGGCGGCCAGTTCACGCCTCCGATCATGGGCGCTGTCGGCTTTGTCATGGCAGAATTCCTGAACCTGTCTTACACCTACGTAGCGCTTGCCGCAGTGACCCCTGCGCTTCTCTACTACATTGGACTTCTTCTTGCCGTCCACTTCGAGGCAAAGCGTCTCGGCCTTTCCGGCATTGCCAAGGAAAATATTCCTGACGTGAAGATCGTCCTCAAGGAGCAGGGACACCTGGTTCTTCCGCTCATCAGCTTGATCGGCCTCATGTTCGCAGGCTTCACGCCGCTCTATGCCGCTGTCATTTCCATCTTTGTCACAATCGGCGCCAGCTGGCTCCGCAAGGATACGAGAATGACACCGGACAAGATTCTGGCGGCTGTCGTCGAAGGCTCGCAGAGCGCGATTTCTGTCGGTGTCTGCTGCGTTATCATCGGCGTCATCATCGGTACAGTCACACTGACTTCGATGGGGCTCAACATGGGCTACCTCATCCTGTCCATCGTTCATAACAATAACCTTTACCTCGCAGGCTTCCTCGTCATGATCATGTCCGCCATCCTTGGCATGGGCGTTCCCGGTGTTGCCGCCTACGTCATCGTGCAGGCCGTCGCTGTTCCTGTCCTGATCAAGGCAGGGGCTATGCCTCTCATCGCGCACCTTTTCTGCCTGATCTATGCCTGCCTTTCCAATATCACCCCGCCGGTCGCTATGTCTGCGTACGTCGCATCCGGCATTGCAGGATCCGACCAGACGAAGACGGGCCTCTGGGCCGTCCGGCTGGGGCTCATCGGCTTCATCATTCCGTTCTTCTTCCTGAATAATCCGGTCCTTCTGATCGGCGTCGACAAGACAGCGACCGTGTGGGCGACGCTCTGGTGCGTCTTCACCGCTGCCGTCGGCACCTTTGCCCTCGTGGCAGGCCTGGAAGGATGGATCTTAAGGAAAGCATCGTGGATCGAAAGAATTATTCTAATTGCATCCTCGCCGTTCCTGCTCTTCCCGGGGTCTCTCACGGATCTTGCAGGAGCCGTTGGCCTCATCGGCGTCATTGCATTCCAGTATTTCCACAAAAAGAATGGGGAAAATGCAGCTTAGGAATGCGGATTTCTAAAAAGAATAGTATAATGAAACTAATCGATAAAGTCTCCGGCTAAGGAACCCGGAGCATTAGGAGCATAGGAGGAAAAGTAAAATGGGCAAATGGAAAAAGACAATGGCAGCAGCGGCAGCAGCACTCGTTTTGACGGCTGCATTTGCAGGATGCGGAGATGAAAAGAGCAGCGGACAAGCACAGTCGAAGCCGGCAGCAGGCCAGACAATCCGCATCAACTTCCCGACTGCAGGCGCATCCGGTGCACTCTATGCCGTAGGCGCAGCCATCACGAATATGTGGAGCCAGAATATCCCAGGCATGCAGGCAGCCAGCCAGGCCTCCGCAGGCGGCATCGCGAACCTCAATATGGTCTCTGACGGCGAAGCGCAAGTATCGATTGCGATTTCCAGCAACGTGTACCAGTGTCTGAACGGTACCGACAGCTTTGAAGGCCATGCGTACAAGGACCTCAAAGCCATCGGCGGACTTTACCTCAACCCGAACCAGGTTGTTGCCGCAGCCAATACGAATATCAACAGCCTCGAAGGCTTCAAGGGCAAGAAATTTGCCGTAGCTTCCGCAGGGTCTTCCGTTTATAACGAATGCGACGTCCACTTCACGGCGGCCGGCATGAAGTTCCCGGAAGACATCCAGGCGGAATACATCACCTTCACCGACGCAGCCGACATGCTGCAGAACGGATCCATCGACGGCGCATGGATCATGTCCGGCGCACCGGCCTCTGCCGTCACCCAGGCACTGACAAGCGGCGCTCACCTCGTCCCGATCCAGAACGAGCTCATTGAAAAGCTGAAAGCGAAGTACCCATGGTACACCAGCTACACCATCAAGGCAGGCACATACCCGAATCAGAATGAAGACGTGAATACGTCCGCCATCAAGATGGTCATGTTCTGCCGCGGCGATCTGCCGGACGATGTCGTCTACCAGATGACGAAGACACTCTGGGAACACATGGATGAACTCGGCCAGTCCCAGAAGAACCTGAAGGGCCTCACCGCAGCGAATGCCGTCAAGGATATCGCAGGCGTTCCGCTCCATCCGGGCGCTGCGAAGTACTACAAGGAAATCGGCGTACTGCAGTAAAATAATCATCAGAAGGACATGAGAAGGACCGCAAAGGGTTCCGCTCATGTCCTTTTCTTTTCTCAATCTCTTTCCTGTGCTACAATGGGACAAATGGAAGAAAATGGGAGGTACAACATGATTCATAAATTTCATCCGGACAAGAACAGATGGGATGGAGTAGAACCCCATATCTATAAGGAAAACCCGGGCGTATTCCGCGAAGTGACCAAGCAGATCCTTTTTGACAATGAAAACGACCTGCCGGTGCAGTTCCGTTATTTCCAGGTGGAGAAGAACGGCTTCTCTTCGCTTGAGCATCATAAGCACATGCATGCTGTCATGATTTTCAAAGGAAAAGGCCATGTCCTTCTGGGCAATCAGGTCTATGCTGTCGAAGAGGGAGATTTCCTGACGATTGCCCCCTGGCAGTGGCACCAGCTCAGGGCGGACCGCGGAGAAATCCTTGGTTTCCTCTGTCTTGTCAACCACGACAGGGACATCCCGAAGTATCCGACAGAAGAGGATCTGGCGGAAATCAGGAAGAACCCGGAGGCGGCCGCTTTCTTTGACGGGACACTGAAAGACTAGCGTTTTGCGCCTATGCGCCAAAGGTATAGTGAACTATAACATATGGTTATTTTACATATAGTAGATTTGGGATTATAGTAAATGCAGGGGGAAAGCTCCTGCATTTTTAGTGCGCCCGAGAGGCGCAGGGAGTCCCCTTCATTAAAATAAAGATCAATTTTTCATCTGCATTTGGAAAAGGGACCGGGAGACCGGCCGACAAAGGAGAAAAAATTATGGCAGAAGTAAAACCAGGAACCGGCGGAGATCATTACATTCCGTACGAAGAAAGAAAAGGAAATGAATCGATCGTCTATTTCACAAGAGACCTTTCCGCCGAAGGGCTCAAGAAGATTTATGAAAAGATTAGTGCAAACCTGACAGGCAAGATCGCCGTCAAGCTGCACACCGGCGAAAAGCACGGCCCGAACATCCTGCCGCGCCCGTGGGTCAAGGAACTCCTTGAAAAGGAAATCCCGGATGCCACGATCATCGAAACAAACACCTATTATGAAGGCGACCGCTACACGACCGCCCAGCACAGGGAAACGCTAAAGGTCAATGGCTGGACCTTCGCACCGGTCGACATCATCGACGACGAATCCCACGGCACCACGATGCTTCCGGTCAAAGGCGGCAAATGGTTCGACGCTATGTCCGTCGGCAAAGGCCTTCTGGACTATGATTCCTTCCTGGCTGTCGCCCATTTCAAGGGCCATACCCAGGGCGGTTTCGGCGGATCCAACAAGAATATCGGCATCGGCTGCGCAGACGGCCGCATCGGCAAAGCCATGATCCACACCTATGAAGGACAGGATCAGTGGTCGATCGGCACCGAAGAATTCATGGAAAGAATGACCGAATCTACAAAAGCAACTATCGACCATTTCGGCAAGAAGATCGCTTATATCAATGTCATGAGAAATATGTCCGTTTCCTGCGACTGCGAAGGCGTCGCCGCCGCTCCTGTTGTAACCCCGAACGTCGGCATCCTTGCTTCCCTTGACATCCTCGCTGTCGACCAGGCTTGCGTTGACTGCGTCTATGCCATGAAGGAAGAAGACCATCACGACCTCGTGGAACGCATGGAATCTCGTCACGGCCTGCGCCAGCTGACCTACATGAAGGAACTGGGCATGGGATTTGACCGTTACGTCCTGATCGACCTCGACAATGGCGAAAAACGCATCGATGCGAAAGAAGCCGTCAAGGGCGTCAAACCATTCGTCAATGAATAAGAAGGGCTGGCTTTCACAGGCCGGGGACACGATCATCTTTGATATGGACGGCACGCTCATCGACTCCGTCGGAGTATGGAATGATGTCGACGCTGCCCTCATCAAGGAGCTCGGAGGCCCCGAAGAGGATCCGTCCTTCACGCAGAGGAGAAGGGATGAGCTCCTGACCCGTTTCCGCGCTGACGACGATCCCTACGTTTCCTACTGCGGAGAGCTGGGAAAGATTTACCATTCAGACAAATCCGGCAGGGACATCATGAAGCGCCGTTATGAAATCGCGCAGGATTTCCTTGTGAACCGCGTCGACTACAAGGAAGGTGCGCCCGAGCTCATCAAGAAGCTCGCTTCCCTTGGGAAGACACTCGTCATTTCCACGACGACAAAACGCGCGAACATGGAAGTCTACCGGACAAAGAACAGGAACATCCGCGAGAAAGCGCCCGTCGACAAGTACTTCGTGAAAATCTACACGAGGGAAGATGCCGAGCGCATCAAGCCGGACCCGCAGATCCATGAAAAGCTCCTTGCTGAAATGGGAAAGAAACCGGAAGACTGCTTCATTTTCGAAGACTCCCTGATCGGCGTCAGGGCGGCAAAGGCAGCCGGCATTCCTGTCGCTGCGATTTACGACAAGTATTCGGACGCAGAGAGAGAGGAAATCAACGCTTTGGCGTATATGACCTTCGATTCCTTTGCCGATGTCCTCAAAAATATGTAATATCGATAAAAACAGCTTTGACAGGGAATGGCCATAATGATAATATAAATGACAATGTGTGAGGGAGTAGCAGCCCTTGGGCGAAACAGTCAACATACTGGTCATGGTACCTGGCTGTATTCAGAATCGCGAGACTCACGCGTACGGTTTTCGTGCGCGTGGGTCTTTTTTGTTCGTATTGGATAGAGGGATCATTTTGAGCTTTTGGTTTTTTCTGAACAATCTTCTTCTTGGCGCAGGCCTTGCCATGGACGCCTTTTCCGTTTCGCTGGCAAACGGCCTGCAGGAACCGTACATAAAAAAGAGGAAGATGACGCTGATCGCCGGTGTCTTTGGATTTTTCCAGTTCGCGATGCCATTTATCGGCTGGATTTGTGTCAATATGCTTATCGATGTGTTCCAGTTTCTCTGGCCGCTCATCCCGTGGATTTCCCTCATCCTTCTCTGCGCCATTGGCGGTTTCATGATCAAGGACGGACTGACGGGCGAAGAAGAAGCCGTCCATCCGCAGGTCCATATGAAGGCGCTCCTCCTGCAGGGGATTGCGACCTCCATCGACGCCCTTTCCGTCGGCTTTACGATTGCAGAATACGATGCATCCGACGCGCTCCTTGCTAGCCTCATCATCGGCATTACCACCTTCTTCATCTGCATCGCAGGCCTCATCCTGGGCAAGACATTCGGCATGAAGCTTGCGGACAAGGCCATCATTTTGGGCGGTATCATCCTGATTGCGATCGGCATTGAAATCTTCATCGGCTAGTTTGCCGTAATAATTATTTCATGGTAATATAGTAGAGATTACCGGCAGCAGCCGGCGTTTTAGTTTTGCTAAGGAAAGGCTGGGAAGCATGAATATCGAGCGGTTTGGCGTGGAAGAATGGATGGACAAGTACGAATCGGATGCAAAATACAATATCACCGACACCTGCGCCCGTCCCATGACGCTGAAGGAACTCTTTGCCCTTGCGGGAGAAGACAGGGAAGATTTCGTGGAAGCTCTCTTTGAGAAGGAGCAGTCCTACGGAAGCATTTACGGCCTTGCCTCTCTCAAGGAAGAATACGCCGGGCTCTATGAGACGATCACCCCGGACGATATCCTTACCCAGCATGGCGCGACCGGCGGAAACCAGCACGTCCTTTTCTCCCTCGTACGTCCCGGAGACAGGGTCGTCGCTTTTTCCCCGAGCTACCAGCAGTTTTACTCGACGCCCCGCGCTCTTGGAGCCAATGTCACGGTGCTGAAGCTCCGACGAAGCAATGGATTCCTTCCCGATCTTGACGAACTCAGGAAAGCCGCTGCAAGGGGCCTCCGCCTCATCTGCATCAACAATCCGAACAACCCGACCGGTTCCCTCATCCCAGAAGACATGATGAAGGAAATCGTCGAGATTGCAAGGAGCTCCGGTGCCTACATCCTCTGCGATGAAGTCTATGCCGGCGTTTCCATCGAAGGCGCTGCCTGCCCATCGATTGCCGACCTTTACGAAAAAGGTATCGCGACAGGCTCCATGTCCAAAGCCTTCTCGCTGGCAGGACTCCGCCTCGGATGGCTGGCAACAAAGAGCCAGGAAGCCCTCCGCCAGTTCAAGCGCGTCAGGGACTATGACCTTGTCAGCTGCGGACTTTTCGATGAGGAAACGGCAGCCCTTGCGCTCCGCCATAAGGAAAAAATCCTTGAAAGGAACCGCGCTATCCTCCGCGAAAACCTTCCCATCCTCGATGCATGGGTCAAGGAGGAGCCGCGCACTTCCTACGTCAGGCCGAGAGCCGGCACGATGGCGCTTGTCTACTATGACCTTGACATCGACTCCGACATTTTCAGTCAGAGAATGTTTAAGGAAACCGGCGCATTCGCTGTCCCGGGCACCTGCTTTGAGGAAAGAAGAGCCCTCCGCATCGGCTACGGCCATGATGGAGAAGCCCTGAAGGAAGGCCTTTCCGTCGTCAGCTCCTTCATGAGGAAGCTGGAAGAAGAAGGAATCCCAGTCATAAAAGAATAACCAATACCCCTTGTCCCGCCACCGGGTTGGACAAGATGGACGAAAGTCCGAAGGTGTTTCAGCAGTTCTCCGTAGGTACGGCACAGCCGGGAGAGAACAGCTGGAGCACCTTTTTTTAATCATAAATGGAAAATGGAAAGAGGTATCGTTATGGAATTATTTGCCCTATGGTGTCCGGTCGCACTCGTCGTCGGCGCCGATGTCATTTACCAGGTCTGCGCGAAGAAACTCTCCTCGCATGCCAGCCCCATGGCAGCCCTGGGTGTCACCTATATCGCAAGCGCCATCGTCTGCGCCGTCCTTTTTGAAATCATGGTGCCGGGAAAGAGCATCTTTGCCGAGCTCCTCCTCGTCCAGCCTGCGGCTATCGTCGTAGGCGCTGCCATTGCAGGCCTTGAAGTCGGATCCATTTACATGTACAGGGCAGGCTGGCCGATGAACGTGGGTTTCATCGTCTACACCGCCTCCATCGTCGTCGTCCTTGCCATCGTCGGAAGCGTCTTCTACGGAGACTCGATGAGCTGGATGCGCCTTGCCGGCATCCTTCTCACACTGACCGGCATGTTCTGCATCGTGAAATAGGAGGGGACTATGTTTAAATTCTGGTGGCCGATCGGCCTTATCATCTTATCAAGTGTCGGATACCAGGTCGGGCTGAAGGAAGTCTCGACCGGTATGGATCCCTTCGTCGCGCTCGTCGTGACCTACCTCGTCGCATCCGCCGTTTCCTTTGCCATTTACTTCATCCAGGGGACAGGGGAAGCAGGATGGAAGAAGGACATCTTCACCATCAATCCGGCGGCCCTCGGTCTTGGCGCTGCCATCGTCGGCATCGAGCTTGGGAACGTCTACATGTACCAGGCAGGCTGGACCGTCAATACCGCCTTCATCGTGTCGAACGGCCTCATCGTCCTCGCCCTCATGGTCATGGGGACCCTCCTTTACGGAGAAAAGATCACCCCGAGGAAGATCCTGGGCGTCGTCATTTCCATGGCAGGCATCGCCGCCATCACATTGGGCTGACAAGTATTTCCGTCCGTTGTATAATGAAATAAGAATATCAGTTCGGAGGGAAATATGGACATACTGGAAGGACTCAATGAGAAACAGATCGAAGCCGTCACCACGACAGAAGGCTACGTGCGCGTCATCGCAGGCGCAGGCTCGGGCAAGACACGCGCCCTTGCCAGCCGTTTCGCCTACCTTGTGAACGACCTCGGCATCATGCCAGGCCACATACTCTGCGTCACATTCACGAATAAATCCGCACGCGAAATGGCCATGCGCATCCACCGCCTGACCGGCGACAACGACACAGGATACATCAATACATTCCACGGCTTCTGCGTCTCCGTCCTGCAGGAAGACAGCTTTGCCGTTTCCTATCCGAAGAATTTCCTCGTCATCGACAACTCCGACATTGATGAGATGCTCGCCATCATTTATGAGGAAATGGGCCTCACCCTGCGCGACATGCCCTTCAACAAAGCGCGCGACATGATCGAAATGAAGAAGTGCGTCTGGGAACCGGAATACTACAAGGACATGATTGCCATGCCGCTTCAGGTCCTCTATGAAAAGTACCATACCGCGACGACCGTCCAGGACATCATTTTCTACGGCTACCTGTACCAGGAAAAGAAATGCTTCGCTCTGGACTACAACGACCTCATCAAATTCACGCTCTACATCTTTGAGGAAAACGAGGAAATCCGCCTCAAGTGGCAGAAGCGCCTCGAATACATCATGCTCGATGAATTCCAGGATATCGACCCGCTTCAGTACAAGCTGATGGAAGCCCTCTGCGGCTACCACAACAACCTCTTCATCGTCGGCGATCCCGACCAGACCATTTACACATGGCGCGGCGCCAATATCCGTTTCCTTCTAAACTTTGACAAGAAATTTCCAAACGTCAAGACCATCCTCATGAATGACAACTACCGCTCAAGCCCTGAAATCCTTGCTGCGGCAAACTCCCTCATCGCCAAGAACAAGAACCGTTTCAACAAGAACCTCATTGCCCACAGGCCAAGCGGGCCGAAGGTCACCTGCTTCATGGAAAAGACAGCGGGCGAGGAAGCAGACCGCGTGGCAAAGGAAATCATAGAGCTCCATAAGAAGGGCGTCCCGTACAAGGACATCACGCTCCTTTACCGCGCCCACTACGTCACAAGGAACCTCGAGGAAAAGCTCCTCAAGAAGAAAATCCCGTACACCATTTACAGCGGCACGCAGTTCTTCGGAAGGATGGAAATCAAGGACGCCCTCTGCTACCTGCGCATGATTGTCAGCCAGGACGACATGGCTTTCCGGAGAATCATCAATAAGCCGAAAAGAAATATCGGGCAGCGCCGCATGGAATTCCTCACGAATTACGCCTCTGAAAACGGCTGCACACTCTTTGAAGCCCTCAGGAAGAATGTCGAGGAACCCACGCTGAAACGCACAGGCGCCGCCGATTTCATCGAACTCATCGATACCTTTGCCAAAGACAGCGAAGGGAAACCCGTCTCCGAGGTCCTCTCTGCCATCCTTGACGAAAGCGGGTACGAGAAAATGCTTCGCACTGAAGGCAGCCAGGAACGTCTCGACAATCTGGCGGAACTCAAGCAGTCTGTCTTCGAATATGAAACCACCTGCGGCGAAGAGACGAACATCGTCCATTATCTGGAGCACGCTGCCCTTTTCTCAAACATGGACACCGGCGAAGGACAGGACAAAGTGAAGCTCATGACCGTCCATACCGCCAAGGGCCTTGAATTCCCGTACGTCTTCATCTGCGGCATGAACGAAGGCATCTTCCCGTCAAGGAAGACAAGGACAGTGAATGCCATGGAAGAAGAAAGACGCCTTGCCTTCGTTGCCATGACAAGAGCCGAAAAAGCCCTCTACATCACGGAAGCCGGCGGCGCCAACCTCGACGGCTCGCCAAGATACCCGTCAAGATTCATCCTGGACATCGACAGGGACAAGCTTGAATTCGATTCGCCCGTCGATGAACAGCTCATGAAGGAAACCATGGTCTACGTAGGAAGATCGACCGCCTTCCTGCAGGAAGACAAAGACGAAACAACCATGGAAGCAGGCACCCGCGTCCGCCATCCCGTCTTCGGCCCGGGCACCATCGTCGAAGTCGATGGAAGCGCCCATGCCTACCTCATCAAATTTGACAGCATGCCCACCATGCGCCAGATCTCCTTCCACGCAAGACTGTTCAAATTGTAATCTGTAATCAAAAAAGGCTGCACAGATAACAATTTCCTCACAAAAATAAAAAAAGTATACTTTCGGATAATACACAACCGACATTCCCTGTTTTATAACTAAGACAGGGAATTTTATATTGTTCTAAAGAATGAGGCGAATGGGAATGAAAAACGGGAAGGTTTTCTTAAGGCTGTCAGTGATAGCTCTTCTCTTAGCCTGCACATCAGGGACGATAGTACAGGCAGAAGATGTATCCGGCAAAGTGAATGAAGTTTCAGAAAGTGCGGAAGATACTGTCTACGGCGGAAATGCCGCGGACGGCAGCGCATTGAATAATCAGCTCTCCATCACGAAAGAAGCATCCGTCAATGGATCCGCATACAGCGGCTATTCATCAAACGGAGAAGCTTCCGGAAATACTTTGAAAATCACGAGGACAGGAACCATCTACGAGAGCGCGGAAGGCGGCTACGTGAATTCTGGAAGCGGAGCAGTCTCAGGCAATAAAGTTTTCATGGAAAGCGGCGAAGTAGTACAATCTATCAACAGCGGCAGTACGGGCGGCAGCGGTGACGCCACAGGAAACAGCATCGAATTAAGCGGCGGGACAGTTACGGTTTCTGTCTACGGCGGTGTTTCCGCAGGAGGTAATGCGAAGGGAAACAGCGTGACGATCGGGGGCGGCAGCATTGATGCAAAAGCCGGGAACGTTTATGGCGGCGTGACTTTGACGAGTGAGAGCGCCGAATCGTCAGGAAATTATCTTTATATCAAAGAATCCGGCACGGTTGACGCGAATGCTTATGGCGGTTATTCCGGTTTCGGCTCAGCTCTGAAAAATATAGTGACGATGACAGGCGGCACCGTGGGAGACTGCCTCTATGGAGGCCGCGTCTCTGAAAAAAGCAATGGCGAAGCTTCCTACAATGAAGTGACCATAAGCGGCGGCACAGTTTCTAATGATGTCATCGGAGGCTATTCTCAAAATGGCGATGTCATCGGGAACAAGGTTACCGTGGAAGGCACGGCCACAGTAAAGGGAACTGATTACAGCGATGTTTATGGCAGCTACTCAATAGACGGCAAAGCTTCTGGCAATCAGGTGCAAATGACAGGCGGCAGCGTGCAGAGTGAAATCAGCGGTGCCTTCTCTTTTAAAGGCGATGCCATAAATAATACTCTGACAATATCAGGCGGAACCGTGGATGGTTATGCATCCGGCGGCTTTTCAGACGCTGGTGCTGTGACAGGAAATATCATTACAATCAGCGAAAATGGTACCATAAAAAATGATGCAGTGGGAGGCCTTTTGTCTGAAGGAACCAAGGGTACCTCAGGAAACCAGGCCATCATGACCGGAGGCAGTGTCGGCGGAAATCTGATTGGCGGATATATCATGATAAGCAGTCCGTCAAATGCGGATAATACCGTCACCTTGAGCGGCGGCAGCGTTTCCGGTGATGTCATGGGGGCGTACACGAAGACGAATGGCGATGCTTCGGGAAATACTGCCACCATCAGCGGAGGCACCGTCTCCGGCGATATCTATGGTGCGAAGATTACCTCAGGCACCGTTTCCAATAATACCGTCACCGTGACAGGCGGGACATTCGGTGAAGAAACGAGCGTCTATGGCGGGTATACAGAAGAAGGCGATGCTTCCGGAAACAAAGTGACGATCCAGGATGTGACCGTCAATGGCTATGCCGAGGGCGGCTATTCAGGCGGCGGTTCCGTGACGGGCAATACGCTTGCCATCAGCGGCAATTCCTATGTTAAAGAAAATGCATATGGAGGCCTTCTTTACTTTGCAGATGGCACCGTTTCTGGAAATAAAGTACTCCTGAGCGGCGGTACCGTTTCCGGTCAGGCGGCCGGCGGTATGTCCTTCCTTGGTGATGCAGTAGAAGTTTCAGGCAATGAAATCACTGTGACAGGCGGCACCATCGAAGAAGGTGTGTATGGCGGCCTTGCGCAGCTTGGCGGCAATGCTTCGGGCAACACCGTGACAATCAGCGGCGGAACCATTAATAAGTATGTATACGGCGGCAGCGCCGATTCCGGCACGGCTTCGAATAATACAGTCAATATTTACGGAGGCACCTTCAAATCAGATACCAGGCTCTATGGCGGTTTCTCTGATGACAGCAGCGGCAATACACTGAATTTCTATACGAAAGGCATAATCGTAGACAAGCTCGGTTATTTCCAGAATCTGAGTTTCTATGTCCCGGAAGATACGACGGCAGGAGAAACGATCCTGACCGTGACAAGCACGGCTGACGTCAGCGGTGCATCCATCAGGGCATCCGTCTACGACTCCATAAAGATGAGCCCCGGCGATACGATCACGCTGATCGACGGCAGGAGCGGCCTTACAGCTGAGGACACAGACTATGGCATGATGAGCGGCAGCAGCACGGTCACGGACGCTGCGTTCCTCAGAAGAGAAGTGAATATCCGGAAAGACGGAGACAAGGTCATCCTCGAAGTTTCTGAGGACAGCGTACCATCCCTCCTTTCTGACACGAAACTCCTCGCCGAAGCAAGGGAAGCTTCCATTGAGACACTTTGGAATGCGTCCGACATGGCGGCAGAAAATTACAAAGAGGCAGTGGACGCTTATGCGGCAGGATCTGGTGGATTCATGCCGTACGCATCCATCGGCGGCTTCGATCTTCGCCATGAAACGGGATCGTATATCGATACGGCCGGCCTGAATGCGAACATCGGCTTTGCCCGCCAGTACGAAAGAGAAGACTATGTCGATACACTGATGCCATTCTTCGAATACGGCAGGAGCAACTACACCAGCCACCTGGATGATGGTGCAAGAGCCGATGGCGATCAGCACTATACAGGAGCAGGCGTACTCTACCGCCGCGACCGTAAAGACGGACTCCACTATGAGGCACTCGTCCGCGCAGGCCATCTCTCCGGTGACTTCAAAGGAAAGATTGACGGCTATGACGCCTCCTACGACAGCGGCGCTCCATATATCGCCGCCATGGCAGGCCTTGGCAAAGTCGTTACCAGAGACACTAACTCCTTAGACTATTATGGCAAATTCTTCTGGACGCACCTTGGAAGCGACAACGTCCGGATTGATAATACATTAGGCAGTTCCCGGTATGATTTCGATTCCATCGATTCCTACCGTACAAGACTCGGCGTAAGATGGACGAAAGACATTTCCGACATCGGATCCTGCTATGCAGGCATCGGCTGGGATTATGAATTTGACAGCAAGGCAAGAGCCAGCTACAGGAGCTTCAATACTCCAAGTCCTTCCGCAGAAGGATCGAGCGGCTTCCTCGAACTTGGCTGGAAGAGCAGACTGACAAAAGAAAACCCGTGGGGCGCAGACGTCAACGTCACAGGCTGGGCTGGAAAACAGCGCGGCGTGACCTACACACTCTCCGTCTCAAGAGCATTTTAATTGATGAAGGTTATCTCCCTCTCCCAGGGGAGTTAACTGATAGATTCCCACTCACTTATGGAAAAGCAGGTATACTCCACCTTCCCGGGAGATGCCTGCTTTTCCAATGCAAAAAAAGGCTGTGGCAAAATGATTAACCATTTTGCCACAGCCCCTTTTAAATGCAATTATTCTTCCGTCCCTTCGAGCTGCTTGCCCGGATTGACGAAGAGCCATGCTGCGATGGCAATGATGCCAAAGAGTGCGGTGTAGGTGAATGCATTGTTCCAGCCATAGTTGGTGACGAAGAATGCAGTGACGATCGGAGCGAGGACGCCGCCGACATTTCCCCAGAGGTTCATCCAGCCGGATACGGAGCCGGTGTACTTGCCGCCGAGGGAAATAACAGTGGACCAGCTGGCACTCATGGAGAAGCCGAGTGCGCCTAAGGAAACGCTCATCCAGAAAATCGTTGCTGCTGCGCCGCTTGCGGTATGCGCTGCGATGTAAAGACCGAGGGAGGTGACAGCGACGCCTGCCATAGCGGTGAAAGTACGCATGGTGTACTGGCGGCTTGAGTTCTTGCTGTGTGCCATACGGTCAGAGAGGAAGCCGGCGGTGAATACCATAGCCATCAGTGCGAGCCACGGGAAGGAAGCCCAGATGCCCATAGATTTCAGGGACAGGTTGTGGACTTCAGTCAGGTAGAGAGGCAGCCATGCGAGGAATACGTACATGATGTAGTCGACGACGAAGAACTGGATGCCCAGTGCCCAGAACTGACGGGAACGGAGGAAACGGCCCCAGGGAGCAGATTTCTTTTCTGCGGAGAGGCTGCGTCCTTCATTGATGAATGCTGCTTCTTCCTCATTGACATACGGGCTGTCCTTTGGATTGTCCTGCGCATAGCGGTGCCAGACCCAGGCGAGGACGCATCCTGCCAGACCGAAGATGATGAAGACAGCATGCCAGCCAAGAGCGGCGATGAGAGCGACGGTAACCATCGGGCCGATGACGGGTCCGAAGAAAGTGCCCAGAAGGATGGCGCTGCTTGCCTTGCCCTTTTCATCCTTGTTGAACCAGTTGAAAGTCGCCTGCCCCAGAGACGGGAAAACAGGACCTTCACCAAGGCCGAAAGCCAGGCGGACAGCGGCAAAGCTTGCCTTGCCCTGAGCAAAAGCGGTGAGCGCTGTGAAGACAGACCACCAGAGTATAGCGCCGGCGCCGGTTTTGCGCAGGCCGAAACGTTCAGCGAGCATGCCGCCAGGGACCTGCATCAGCGCATAGCCTGCGAAGAAGCAAGTCTGGAGGAAGCCCATATCCATTTTATCAAAGCCAAATTCCTGCATAATGACAGGGGTTGCGACGGACAAATTGACCCGGTCCATGTAAGCGACGAAGCTGATCAGGAAAATAAGGAAGGCAATCTTCCAGCGAAAATTAGTCATAGTACGTGTTTTGGCCTGCGGAACGGCGTCCGCGGTGATGGTTCTTTCCATAATCAGATACCCCTTTCATTAATCATTTTGAATCCTTATCCTTTTCCTCACATGCATCAAGGGTGCAAAAAGCCCCTGCTGCTCTTTACAGAGCAACAGGGGCGAAGGTTCGCGGTACCACCCTGTCATTATTCTTTGTGCTGATGACAGACTGCCTGTAACGAAGGCTTGCGGCTGTATCTGGGAATCCCGGGTGCTCCTCGATACAGCGACTCCCAAGTGATATGGAAATGGATCCGATCCGCCGGTTCTCAGCTTTCCCAGCTCTCTGTAAGATACTTGATGTCCAATCCCAGCCTGTTCATTGTCTCTTAGCGGTACCATTGTCAACGGTACCTTGGTAGTGAGTTGGGTTCATTATCCATGAAACGGAGGAACTTGTCAAGAAGAATTTACTCATTTTTATAAAGTGTACTATATATCTCCTCAAAGAGGGCTGAAGATGGCACTTTTTAAGCCCTTCCCATGCTAGAATGTCCCAAATCAAAAAGAGCCATGAAATGATTTCCATTTCATAGCTCTTCTTATTATGCGAATAAGGATTCCGGGAAAACTTTATTCTTTCCTTCCCTGATCGTGAATGTACACGCGAGGAGTTTCCTTGAGTAGGGGTCCTTCGCTTCGTTCAGGTCATGAATCGTTTCATGAATGACGCCCTTCTTCATGACGGCGATGGTATCGCAGAAAAGGTTCGCAAGCGCCAGGTCGTGGCAGATGAATAGATAGGCGACGCCTGTTTCCTTCTGCAGCCTTGAAAGCAGCTCGATGATTGTCTTCTGGACGGACATATCAAGCGCTGACGTGGCTTCATCGCAGATGATGAGCTTCGGCTTCAGAACCAGAGCGCGAGCAATCGCGATACGCTGACGCTGGCCTCCTGAAAGTTCAGAAGGGTAGCGGTTGATGAAATCTTCCGGAAGGTCGACCTTCTTCAGCATTTCAGCAGCCTTCTTGTCGATATCCTTACTGGCGATGAGTCCGAAATTCATGAGCGGCTCGCAGATGATATCCGCGATGCGTTCCTTCGGATTGAAAGCAGAGGATGGATCCTGGAAGACCATCTGGATGGCGCGGCGGCTCTCGCGGAGTGCTTTGCCCTTCAGATTCGTCACGTCTTTCCCTTCAAAGTACACCTTTCCCGAATCGGGCTGGTGGATGTGCGTCAGTATGCGGGCAAGCGTCGACTTGCCGCTTCCGGATTCACCAACGAGGCCGAAGGTTTCTCCTTCATGGATCGTGATCGACACATGGTCAGCCGCCTTGACGGGAATGCCGTCTTCAGGATGGAAGGTGAGGCATATGTCCTCCGTTCTCAGCAGCTCTTTTCCATCAAGTCTCATGACAATACGCCTCCCGGGTCTGGAACAGCTGCCAGAAGCAGCTTGGTATACGGATCTTTCGGATGATAAATGACTTTTTCGGCGCTTCCGTATTCGACGGCATTTCCATCCTTCATGACAAGGATGGTATCCGCCATGTACGAGGCAAGGGCCATATTATGTGTGACGACGATGATGGCCGTGTCCGCGCGGGCACAGACGTCCATCATTTCACGGACAACGACAGCCTGATTCGTGACATCCAGGGCAGACGTCGGTTCATCGGCAAGGATCAGCTCGGGATGAATCGCCATCGCCATTGCAATCCCGACTCTCTGGCGCATGCCGCCTGACAGTTCGAAGGGATTGCTCTTGAGGATGCCGGCCGGATCAGGAAGGCGCACCTGCGAAAGGAGATTCGTCATGCGGTCTTCCGCTTCGCCTCCCGTGATGCCGTGGGCAGCGAGGTATTCGGAAAATTCCGTCCCGATCGTGCGGATCGGGTTCAGCATGGCGCCGCTGTCCTGAAAGATGAAGGACGTCTTCTCGCGGATCGTCTTCGTCTCCGATTCCTTCCCTTCAAAAAGGATGTGTCCGCCTGTCACTTGTCCCTGCCTTGGCAGGATATGGCCGACAGCGCGGAGGACGGTCGTCTTCCCCGAGCCGGATTCCCCGATGATGGCAAGAATTTTCCCTTTGTCCACGGAAAAGGATACCCCGTGGACGACGGGATTTCCTTTGCCGTATGAAATGGACAGGTCATTGACTTCTAAAAGCATGGCGGCTCCTTTATGAATGAAAGAATAAAATGATTACTTGGAAGCCGGTGTGATCTTGTCGGTGATCCAGTAGTAGTCACACGGCTTGATATCTGCATGAGCGACAGCAGAGGTGGAAATCATATTGGTCTGCGGATAACCGAAGACGAGGGTGGCGGAGGTATCCTGCAGAATCTTTTCCATCTGGATGATGATGTCCCTGCGCTTGGCCGGATCGAATTCGCCGGCCAGCTGATCGGCGAGCGCATCATAAGCCGGGTTGCTGTAGCCGGAACCGTTCTGCGGGTTGGAGCCGTTGACGTTCGTCTTCCAGTACATGTTGAGGAACGTTTCCGGATCGCCTGCCTGTTCGGTCAGGATGTTGGAAATGAGGAGGTCGTACTCGCCTCTGGTGCCGATGCCGTCAAGGACGTTGTAGTCGACGTTCTTCAGATTGATCTGGATGCCGACCTTCTTGGCATCAGCCTGGGTAGCTTCAGCAAAGAGCGGCAGTTCAGCACGGCCGGAGTAGTAAACGAAATCAAGGGAGAGCGGCTTGCCGTCCTTATCGACGATGCCGTCGCCATCCGTATCCTTCCAGCCTGCTTCAGCAAGGAGCTGTTTGGCATGTCCAGGATTGTACTTGTTCGGATAGGTCTTGGAAAGTCCGTCGAAGTCATAATCGAGGGACGGCGGGAGAGCCGGGCCGCCAGGGGTGAATGTATCCTTCAGGAGGACCTTGCAGTATGTATCGCGGTCGAGGGATTCGATCAGGGCAGCACGTACGCGCGGATCTGCCAGCGGTTTACCTTCCTTCACGGAAAGACGGGCAAGAACGTCGCGGATGGAATCGATTTCAGAGGTGGTGAATTTGCTCTTATCCTTGAAGAGTGCAAGATCGCCAGGCGCAATGTTGACGGCAACGTCGACTTCGCCCTTCTGGAGAGCCATGGCGCGTGTAGACGGGTCATCGATTGTATTGACGACAGCATGCTTGTAAGGAACAGCTGCATAGTAATTCGGGTTCGCATCAAGCTCTGTCTTGGCTTTGGAGAAGCTCTTTACGACATAAGGACCAGTGGAAATCGGGCCCTGCTTGTCGAAGTCCTGCTTTCCTTCAGCAGACGTGTCGACGATGATGAAGAGCGGATCGCCCAGCATGCCTGGAAGTGTTGCAATCGGCTTCTTGGTGTAAATCGTGACAGTCTGTCCATCAGCTGTGATATGGTCGAGTGGGAACATAGCCTGGGCACGCGGCGCTTTAGCAAACGTTCTCTCGATGGATTTCTTGACAGCTTCACCGGTGACAGGATTGCCGTTGGAGAATTTGATATTCTTGATCTTGAATGTCCAGGACATCTGGTCCGGAGCGACCAGCCAGCTTTCAGCGATCCAGGGTTCCGGGTGCATTTTATCATCAAAGTGGACGAGTGCTTCGCCGACACCGTAACGCATGACCTGCCAGCCAAAATAGTTGGCCGTCGGTTCAAGGCTGTCGGCGAAGTTCGTTACGCCGACACGGAGGGTGTCTTTACTCGCGGAGGAAGAACTTCCGCCGCATCCGGAAAGACCGAAAACGAGAAGGGCGCAGGCTGCAAGGGCAGCCCCTTTCTTTGCAAATGAATTCATGATGTCTCCTTTTTGAAAATATAGTGAATAAATCTATAGAAAAGGCAATGGGAAAGAATCATGCGGCTTTTGG
>NZ_FR896428.1:0-16077 GCF_000435155.1 Dialister sp. CAG:357
TATTATTCTGTCTTTCTTGTTGAATCATACCAAGGGGGCGGCGGAGCCGACGGATGAGTTGCATTTCTTCGAGCTTTAGCTCGGTTGTATGGCTTTTCAATTTCCCCATCTCTCATTTCTCATCCCCAATTTCCTCTTTATCAATAGATTACTTAGAAATCATTTATTCCCTTGCATGATTTTTAAGCAGTTACAGAAAAATTCAATAGTATTTAAAAGCCGATAGTATCGTTACTTTTACTGTTTGTCACCCTTAAGAGTACTTTTACGGCGCCAATTTTCTTCAAATGTTGTATAATAATCATAGGCAACTGCCCGCAGTTTACCTGAAAAGACTGTTCCCAGGGGTGAGTCTTTGGAAGGGAGAGTGCCCGGTGAGGTTCCTCCGGTATCGTTACCCGGAAGGAAAGCAGCCGATCGCCGACCCGGACAAGGAATAGTCCCCATGAGGCCTAAGCCTCCGAAACTCTTTTTCGATTGCAGATATACCTGCCGCTTCTCCGAGCATTGTTTGTTTTGTCCGGAGGGGTCCAATGCCTCAATGAAGCTGCCGTATATCCGCCGGCGCAAGCGTACGCCTCGCAAGCACCGGTCCTCTTTTCCAAAGAAGAATAAGGAAGAAGATGCGAAAGCTCTTTCCTCCCTGCCATCAGGCCAGAGTCAGGCCGAAAAGCAGCAAGAAGAAACCTTACGTCTCTCCGCCCGTATCGGACGCCAATCTTCCCGCTCCCGCACGCTGTCAGTGCTTCCGTGGAAAAGTCATTCATGCCGTCTTTCACGTATCCCGCAGACAAGAGCCAGCCGCTGATGCAGCGGCGCGATGGAATCCGTCTTTCCTCCTTCCAATCGCAAGGGTCTCCTAACCCATGCATCTCTTTCGCAGCAGCATAGTTGATATGTTCCTGTGACTAGATCATTCCCAAACTCCAAAAATAAAGAAGCCCTCCCTGCCGGCTGCCATCCGGTAAGGAGGGTTTTTACGTGGGAATTGCGTGTGGATGGAGGCGAGGATGTGCGGTTTTCCACGAGCAACGCGAGGTTGGCATGTTTTCCCTTTGCGAAGCAAGGGAGGGTTAACTCCCTCAAACCAGCCTTCGGCTGAAGAAAAACCAGAAAAGCCTGCGCTGCTCGCAGGGCAGGCTCAGCTCCCCCACGTAAAAGAGCCATGAAGCGTAAATCTCGCTTCATGGCTCTTTCATTTCCACAATTCACTGCTGCAAGGGGGGATGCAGTGAATCATTTCATCCAGCTTGAGAGCTGGTCGATGAGGCCCTTGCAGGCTGCCTCGGAGGCCTTGATGGCTCCGGCGAAGGTGCCCTCTTCATAAGGGTTCTCAATGTCCCCTTCAAATCCTGCATATTCGGAGAGCAGGTGGATCTTGTTGTCGACGTCGCCGCCCATAGTATTGAAGAGGGCGGGGTTATCGGGGTTGTCGACGAGAAGGATGAGGTTGTAGTTGTCATAAGTCTTCCATTCGAGCGGAATGGGGACTTCGGGGGTGACTGGGAAGCCTGCAGCCTCGAGAGCGTTCTTTCCTTCTTCACAAAGTGGTTCACCTTTGCAATCTTCGATTCGGGCACTTTCTGCTTCGATGCGGTCTTCGAGGTCAGCATCCTGAATGAGCTGCCTTGCGATGAAGAGCGCGGCAGGCGGCTGCCCGGTTCCGGTGTGGGTCAGAAACAGGAGTTTGAACATTGTAAGCTCCTTTCCAAGTGGAACAGAATATAAAGGGGTATGTTCTTAGTATAAAGGAGTTTTGTAAAGATTGTGTAAAGAAATAAGTAAAGTTATGGGTAAGGAAATGGGGATCAGAGAGCAACGAGGGCCTCTTTGGCGGGCGCATAGCCCAGGGCTGCGGCTTTCGTGAGGAGCTGGCGGGCGAGGGGGAGATTTCTTTCTCCGCCAAGTCCCTTTTCAAGGAGCAGGGCTTCGTCGGTCATGCCCGGGGCGGCGATGATGTCGCCTCTTTCCGCAGATTTCCTGTACCATTTCAATGCAAGGGCATAATCCCTTTCTACACCTGTCCCGTCCTCATAGCATTTCCCGAGGAGGTACTGGCTCGTGATGTCGCCGTCTTCCGCGCCTTTCTTGAACCAGGAGGCAGTTTCCTTGTCATTCTTCGGGACGCCGCGGCCTTCCTGATAGAGGAGTCCGATGTAGCGGGCGGCTTTCATGT
This sequence comes from Dialister sp. CAG:357, assembly GCF_000435155.1. Lineage (NCBI taxonomy): Bacteria > Bacillati > Bacillota > Negativicutes > Veillonellales > Veillonellaceae > Dialister > Dialister sp. CAG:357. The sequence continues at coordinate 2,177 of NZ_FR896428.1, forward strand.
GGCCTAGCTTGTCAGCTTCCTTGAAATAGGCGAGTGCTTTGGCTGCGTCTTCTTCTGTCTTTCCATTATAGAAACGGAGGCCCTGGCTTAGGACTTTGCCGGCAATTTCATGCTTCTCTCCCTGGGAAAGGCCGCTTTCGTTGAAGGAAACGGGAGTGTTGTCCAGTGTCTGGAGATAGAGCCAGTCACGGATGCCCGGGATATTGTAGGCAAAGGTCCATGTGTACATGTGGTTGCCGTTCTGGAAGACGGTGTAATTGATGGCAGCGTCCTGCTTTTCGATCTGGCGCACGAGGTCGGCCATGGACTTGGAGTCAGCGTGGCTGTTCCAGAGGGGAGCAGTGGCTACTTTCGTGCCCAGCTTTTCCCAGCGGGAGACAGCGTCGTTCATGCCCGGATACGCTTTCGTGTCGCCTTCGCTGACGAGGATCCAGAGGTTCTTGTCCTTCAGCGCTTCCATTTCCTGCGTGTTCCACTGGCAGGCGACAAGGAACTGTGCGGCAAAGAGGTCCGGATACTTATCGCTGATGGCGATGTTTGCCATGCCGCCCTGGGACTGGCCGGTGCCGTAGATGCGGTTCGTGTCGACGGCGTACGTGTTCGTGACATCATGGATGAGATCGGTGACGAGGGTGAGGCCCTTTGTCCAAACGTTTTCATCCGTCGTCATCATGCCGAGGGAGTCGACGAGTTCCTGTGGATACTGGACGGCAAGGACGATGGAAGGATGCTTCTTCTGCTCTTCCTCCGATGCCCAGACGGTCGCGCCGTTGCCCTGGACGAGGGTGATTTTCGGATCGCTGATATTCGTGCTGGCATCCGGGATGAAGACGAGAAGCGGGTAGCTCTTCGATTTGTCATAGCCCTTCGGAAGGTAGAGGTAGTAAGGGATCGTTGCCTTCAGGGCCGGATCAGTGTAAGTGTGCTTGATGAAACCGGAAATGTCCGGCTCAAGGACGGAAGTGTCCGTATAGACCGTCTTTCCAGCAGGGATGGTCTCCCCCCCCCTTGGCCGTGCGGATCGGGCCGGTCTGCGTGACCTTCACGGAGAGGTCAGGCATGACGCGGTCGCTCTTCATGGACGCATCACCGTTCTTGGGGCCTTCCTTTCCTTTGGAGCCGCCCTGCTTAAAGGGCATATCGGACTGCGGATTCGTGTTCTTGATATTGATGATGACATACCTGCCGGCTTCCGTGGGTTCGCCCGGGGATGCCGTGGTCGCTGCCCAGACGGAGGCGATTTCCTTTCCTTCCACGGAGAAATCTTCCACAGAGAGGGAAGTTGTCAGGATTTTCTCATGATATTCGAGAGCGATTTGGGAGACCTGCTCGCCCCAGCCATAGTTGCGGGCGAGGGAAGTGACCGAAGAAACGAGAGGGGCTGCTGTTTCAGCTGCCGGCGCAGTACTTGCCGGAGCAGGCGCTGCTGCCAGACTTGCGCCGCCTCCCAGAAGACAGAGCGCACATGCCAGTGCGCAGATCATTTTTTTCTGTTTCATGGATATTCTTCTTTCGAGCGGATGTCCGCTGTCCTCATTGTAGCACCGGGGAATATAAAAAAGTCAAGAGAAATACGTAGGGGAGGAAAGGAAAGAAATCGGGAAGAAATGGGAGCCATCCGCAGGAAATCCAAAAGTGACCACTCAGCCGAATGATAGAAGTCTTACGGATATAATAAAAAAATAAAATAAAAAATCAAAAGCCATAAAAGATTAGTAAGACACGAAAAAGCCCGATCGTATCGGATTTTCTTCGATATTTTTCGTTCTTCCGGCGCGAAACTGGCCGTTTGAAATAATAGACTATTTACTTATTTTGTCGAAAATATTAAAATAAAAATGAGACATAAGCATTCTTTGTGCAATGCTTATTTGATATATATAAGGACGTTCTAGGGTGAACGATTCAAGGCGGTGAATATGGATGTTGGATGAGAAAACGATTGAAGAGCTCCATTCCTATTATGACAGGCTCCCCGGGGGCATTTGTCTGGTCAAGGCAGATGATTCCGAGGAAATTTTGCTTGCCAACGCGGAGCTTCTGAATTACTACCAGTGCGCGAACTGGCAGGAGTTCAAGGAGCTGACCGGAGGGACGTACCGGGGCATGGTGGAAGCATCCGACTATATTCCGCTGAAAGATATCGTAAGAGTGAAGGGGCAGCCGGAGGCAAATTATGCCTACTTCCAGTTCCCGTACAGGACGAGAGAAGGCCATTTCAATAAAGGAAATGCGCTCCTGATCCGCACGACGCAGAAGGGGCTCGGGGACATCTGGTCCATCAATGTCATGAAGAGCAAGTACAGCCGCGCGCCCGGTGAGACGGAAAATATCACAGGGCTCCTTGGGGGTACTGCGTTCTACAAGCGTGTCAATGAACACATCCAGATGGAAAAGATCGACGGGACCGGCGGACTGTACTGTTCTGTCTATTTCAACCTCACGAACTTCAAATTGTACAACTCCAATTACGGCATTGAGCAGGGCGACGAACTGCTCCGGAAGGTGGCGGACGTACTGCGCGCGCATTTCCCGTACTCCATCATCGCCCACTTGAATGCCGATAATTTTGCCCTCGTTGCGCCGCGTGACGGCGTCATCGAGCAGGTGGAAGCCGTCTGCCGCGAAGTCGATGAAATGATCGACAATTTCAGCATCACACTGAAGGCCGGCGTCTTCTTCCGCGACCCGGACAATCCGTCCGAATATACAGCCAACAGTGCTTTCGATATGGCCAAGATCGCCTGCGACTCCATCAAGGGCGATGCCAGCAGGAGCTGGGCCACGTACACCGAGACGATGGGGAAGAACCTCGCTGCCCGCGCGTACGTCCTGGAGAATTTCGACCGCGCCCTGAGAAACGGCTACATCAAGATTTTCTACCAGCCTGTCGTCCGCACACTGACAGGGAAGCTCTGCGGCATGGAAGCGCTCGCCCGCTGGGAAGATCCCGAAAGAGGCAGACTCACGCCGGACATGTTCGTTCCGGTCCTTGAAGATGCCAAGCTCATTTACAAACTGGACTCCTACGTCGTCGAGCAGGTCGGGAAACGTTTGCGCACGATGGAAGATTCCGGCATGCCGGTCCTCCCGATTTCCGTCAACCTGTCCAGCGCCGATTTCGATCAGGTCGATCCCCTCGACGTCGTCGAAAGAGTCGTCAGGAAGTACCGCCTGCCCAGAAGTTATATTCGCATAGAAATCACCGAAAGCGCCCTCGTCAAAAACGGCAAGAAGCTCCAGCGCGAAATCGACCGCTTCAGGAAAGCGGGCTACCAGTGCTGGATGGACGACTTCGGAAGCGGCTACTCCTCCTTCAATGTGCTGCAGAATTTCCACTTCGATGAACTGAAGATCGATATGGCCTTCCTGCGCAATTTCAATGACCAGAGCCGGAAAATCATCAAATCCATCGTCCTCATGGCGAAATCCCTCGGCGTCCATACGCTCGCTGAAGGCGCCGAGACGCAGGAACAGGTGGATTTCCTCCGCTCCGTCGGCTGCGAAAAGATCCAGGGCTACTTCTACGGTCGTCCGATGAAGTATGATGACCTCCGCGTCCACTGCCGCGACAAGAACCTGCGCGAAGAAACGCGTCAGGAAGAATTTGCCTACGACAAACTCGGCCTCATCAATGTCCTCACCGGTGCGCCGGTCGCCCTCTGCGCCGTCAATGACAAATCGATGAGAATCCTCTACGAAAACGACGCCTACAAGAAAGTCCTCGAAGGCGTCAGCGTCAGCGACCTCCGCCAGGCCAATGCCAATCTGGCGGCCGACGACCTGCCGATGCACAAGAAATTTAGGACCTTCGTCGACAAAGCTGTCGACAGCATGAAGAAAGAATCGATGACCTACGTCGACAATGGAAAGTACCTGCGCGTCAATATGGAAATCGTCGCCAGGACGAACCAGATCAGCGTCGGCCGTCTGGCCCTCTACAACATCACATTTGACGATAAATTCAAGGAAACGAAGCGGTATGACGAAATCTTCAGAAACGCCATCCTCTTCTACGACGGGATCTACTATGTCCACATGGACACGGGCGTCCTCGAAGTCCTTGAGACCATTAATCCGCTCCTGAAAGCAGGTGACCGCATCCCGTATGCACGCCAGCTCATCGCGTGCTATGCGGCCCGCTTCATCCACAGGGATGATCAGGAACGCTTCATGCAGTATGCAGATGCCAAGAGACTGTATGAAATCGCGAAGGCATCGAAACGGTCCGAAGCAAACAACGTCTTCCGCGTCAAGCAGAAAGACGGCAACTACCGCTGGAAAGAATTCGACGCCATCGTTCTCTATAAATCCCAGTCCAAGGACCTTCTCCTCTGCCTCAGAGACGCCACCATGGAACGCCTCCGCGAAAGAGAAGAGAAAGTGCCTGAATTCTTCGAATCCTTCGGCTACGTGCCAAGAAATGAAACAAGGGACTACAACCAGCAGAACAGCCAGATTTTCATCAACAATGCCCTGCAGTCTTTCCTCGACTTCTCCGGCATCAAGTTCTTCTGGAAGGACAAGAACCGCCGCTTCAAAGGCGCTTCGAACGCTTTCCTCAATTACTACGGCCTGAAGCTGGAAGACATCCTCGGCAAGACGGACGAAGACATGGGCTGGCATATCAACGAAGGCCCGTACAAGGACGACGAATGGGCCGTCCTCCGTCATGGACGCGTGAAACGCCACGTCATCGGCTACTGCATCGTCAAAGGCGTACCGCACACCATTGCTGCCTCGAAATTCCCGATTTATGACGGCAATGAAATCGTCGGCCTCGCCGGCTACTTCAACGACGTCGACAAAGGACTCTGGCGCCAGGAGCAGCAGGTCAAGATCGGCCTCACCGATCCGGGCACTGGACTCTTCGGCTTCCGCGGCATGATGATGACAGGCCTCCAGTATGCGGACAACTACCGCCTCCATGGAGAAGACTTCTGCGCTATCATGCTCGACGTGCCCGACTTCGATGCCACCGTCCGCATGTACGGCCCGCAGATCAGGAAGAAACTCCTGAAACGCATCCAGAAAGCGCTTGATACCTTCGACGTACAGAAACGCGCACTCGGCCATATCGGCGAAGGCGGCAATTTCCTCTGCTTCGTCAAAGGACAGGATGCCAAATCCATCCACAAGTACTTCATCCAGCTCGCCAAGAATATCCATGAAATCACCAAGATCGACGGATACGACTGCACCCTCTACCTGCGCTATTCGACCGCATGGTGCTCCGAGTCCAAGAACCTCGACGGCATGCTGCACCTCCTCATGGAACGTCTGAATGACCAGAAACTCTAGAAACGCAGCGAATCCGACTACATCGGCGACTGCATCTCCTTCGACAGGAGAAAGTTCGACGACATGGACGAAAGAGTCGCCATGAGCGATCCCGATACATACAACCTCGTCTACCTCAACAAAGCCCTCCGCCACGACCTGGGCCTGACAGAGGATGAAGACATCACAGGAAAGAAATGCTACGAAGTCCTCGAAGGCGCCAAGAGCCCGTGCGAATTCTGCACGAACGAACGCCTCTCCAGAGACTACTTCTATAAGTGGGTCCACCACGACGCAAGAACCGGCCAGGACTACATCATGCGCGACACCCTCGTACCGTGGCGCGGCAAGAACTACCGCTTCACCTTCTCGACCTGCCTGAAAGACTACGTAGGCAAGTACCTCAAGGAGAACGGGGAAATCGTCGGAAAATCCGCAGCGAATGAAATGATCGCCATTGCCCTCGACGAAAGAGATCCCGACGCCAGCATCGACAAAATGCTCGAAAGCATCGGGGAAGCCCTCAAAGCCGACAAAGTCATGATCTTCGAAGAAGATGAAGAAAACGTCTCCGCTACCTATGAATGGAAGAAGGAAGGCGTTCCTTCCACCATCGACAAACTCCAGAAAATCCCGCGCGAAAAGGCGAAAGCCCTCTACCAGGGCTTCGTCCCCAGCGAAGTTACCATCATCAACGACCCGGAAAGAATGAACAAGGCCTTGAAAGACGGCAACATCAGTGCCGTCAAAATCAACAGCCTCGTCTCCGGGCACCTTGCCATCAACAGGAAATCCTTCGGTTTCGTCGAAGTCGTCAACCCGGCACCCGACAGACTGAAAGACGCCTCCCTCCTCCTGACAGCCGTCACCAGATTCCTCAGCGTCCTCATCCGCAACAGAGACATCTACAAACGCTTGAGACAGCTCAGGAACACCGACCAGCTCACAGGAGTCATGAACAGGCATCGCTTCATGGGACTCATGCAGCACATCCCGCAAGGCGAACCCATCGCCCTCATCTACGCTGACTTCAATGACCTCAAAGACATCAACGACACCGACGGCCACGAAGCAGGCGATGAAGCACTCAGGAAAATGGCCTGCGCCATGTGCTCCGTCGTAGACCAGAACCGCGTCTTCCGCGTAGGCGGCGACGAATTCATAGCCGTCGCAGAAGAAGTCAACCTCGACGACGTCAAAGAAATCGTCAAGAAAATGAGACAAGCCTTCGACGAACAAGGCGTCAGCGCAGCCCTTGGCTACGGCATCTTCAAAATGCCCATAGACGACATAGAAGCCGCCATCGCCGAAGTCGACCACTGGATGTACTACGACAAACGCCGCGCCAAAGAAAAACAGCACAAAGACCAGGACTTCATCCCCGACCACCTGCCGGAAAAAACCGCAGGACAGAAGGAAGAAGGAAAAGAAAACCCAGAACAGTAAAAGGAGAAAAGGATAAGACCTTCACAACAGGGGGAAGGAGATCCTTTATATCTTCAAAAAGATAAAACCTTTACAACTGGGAAAACAGAACGACCCGAGAACCGGGGGGAAAACATACAACCGGTAAAAACGAAAACCGGGAAACCGGGAAAAGCTAAGACCGGGAAACCGGGAAAAGCTAAAACCGGGAAATAAAAAACCATGCCAGACCAAAATGCTGGCATGGTTTTTTAGTGGGAAGAGAAAAGCGAACAACCTCGCTTCGCTCGCAAAAACTTTTATAAAAACCAATGAATACTGCACCTCTTTCCCGGCAACTTTAGAAAATGTATTTTCTAAAAAACCATAAAACCAGCCTAGAAGCTGAAGAAATGCAACTCATCCGTCCGACATCAGAATTTAAGGTCGGGCACCTTCCCTTCCAGGGCAAGGTCAAAGGCATTCTTCCCCGCTGGGGCAGGTCAAAACCTTCCGGATCGACGCGAATCACCTTTATCAACTGCAATGTACTGAGTCCTGATTTTCAGGGCCGTAGGCCGGTCTTAACCTTGCTCCGGGAGGAGAAGGTGGCGGCGGAGCCGACGGATGAGTTGCATTTCCTCAAGGCGCTAGCCTTGGTTGGCATGTTTTTTCAGCCGAAGGCTGGTTTAAGGGTGTTTGACCTTGCCTCGTAGAGGAAGGTGGCGGCGGAGCCGACGGAAACATCATTTTCCAGCCTGTAAGGCGGCTGTATGGTTTTTAATCTCTCCTCTCTGCTGTCCGTTTTTAAGCCTTTCCTACTTTGCCATTTCCTCGACTCACCATCATAAAATTTCCTATTTCCTCAAATCACTCCCGCGGCTTGCTGTCAAAAAGTCGCATTTTGTCCAGCATGCGTGGTACATGCATGGGATTTACTAAAAATCATGATATAATAAAGAAAAAATAATTTATTTTTCTTTATAGGAGGAAATCACAAGTATGGATGACGGCCACATATGGGGCGAATTATTGATCATCATTTTGCTGGTACTGGCCAATGGGGCTTGTTCTCTGGCGGAGATTGCCATCGTAGGCGCCAGGAAAACGAAGCTGCAGGAAATGATTGACGCGGGCAGCAAGAACGCTGTCTACGCGCTGCGTCTGGCGGAGAAGAAGGAAGAACTCTTCTCCACGATCCAGGTGGGCATCACGACCATCAGCATCATCACTGGTATGTTTTCGGGCGCGTCGCTGGCGGGTCCTTTGGGGCGCGAGCTGGAGAAAATCTCGTTCCTTGCCCCGTATGCGCAGGGCGTCAGCATGGTCACCGTCATGGTGCTTGTGACGTACTTTTCATTGATTATCGGCGAGCTCGTCCCGAAATGGGTCGCGATCGCCATTCCGGAGAAAGCAGCCTGCGCCATTGCAAGGCCGATGATCCTTCTTGCGACCGTCTGCCGTCCGCTCGTGCTTTTCTCCACGTGGTCGACGAAAGTCGTCGTCAATCTAATCGGCGTGAAAATGGGCGGTGAGCAACCGGTCTCCGAAGAAGAAATCCGCGTCCTCCTCCAACAGGGGGCAGAACTCGGCACCTTCGACAAGGAAGAACCGGAAATCATCGACAATGTCTTTGAACTCAACGACCGCACCGCCGCTGACTGCATGACCGCGCGTCCGCAGCTGACATGGCTCGACCTGGAAGACACCGAGGAAAAAATCTGGAAAGACATGATGGAGACCACCCATTTCAGGCTTCCTGTCGGGAGCGGATCCCTCGATGATTTCAAAGGCCTGGCCGACCTTTCCGAAGTCCTTATGGACCAGCACCTTTACCCGGACAAACCGCTGAAGGCATCGCTCATCGAAAAAGTACGCCAGCCGCTCTTCATTCCGGAGACACTCATCCTGACGAAACTTCTCCGCTTCTTCCGCACGAAGGGCGTCCACGAAGCCGTCGTCATCGACGAGTACGGGACATTATCCGGCCTCATCACACTCCATGACGTCCTCGAAGAAATCGTGGGCGACATGCCGGGCGACAAGCAGGACATCATTGACGAGAAAAACAAATTTATCCGCCGCTCCGAAAACTCCTGGCTGGTGGAAGGGCTCTGCTCCATCGATGAATTCAGGGAATATTTCCACATCGAGGAAGAGCTGCCAGGCGAAGCGGAAGACTACTACAAGACTTTGGGGGGCTTTATCACCTACCTGCTCGGCTACATTCCGAAAGAAACGGAAAAAGCAACCTATGACCGATTCACATTCGAAGTCATGGACTGCGACAACCGCAGAGTGGATAAGGTATTGGTAACGGAAGGAACTCCTTCCGAGAAGGAGCAAAAAGAAAATGGCAAAAAAAATTGATGAAGAAACCATGCTGGAGAACATAGAAAACCTCCGCAGTGAACTTTCTGAAACAAAAGGATTCCTGCAGACATACATGCTCGATCCAGATCCCGACTCCCGCCCCGCTGAAGACGAAAGACTGAAAACCGTCGTCCGCCTCGCAGGAGAAATGGAAGATATCCTGGCCCAGCTCACCGGCGGCGTCCACACAGAAGAAGTCAAAGAAGAAACTGCGGAAGAAAAAGAAGCTGCTGCTGAAGAAGAAAAAGACGAAGAAGTCATCAAAGAAGCAGAAGAATCCGAATACACCGAAGAAGAACCAAAAGAAGAAGCTGATGACGAAGAAGACGAAGAGGAAACCGAAGAACCGGAAGAAGTCTCTCTCGAAGGCACTCCTGAAGAAACAGAAGAAGACGCAGAAGACGACTTCATCCCGGTAGCCCAGGACATCTCCGAACCCGCCGACGACATCAACCTCGAATACAAAACCCACGAACTCGGAACACCTGGCGAAGACGAAGACAACATCGAAGCAGACTGGAACCTGAACGAAGAAGACATGATGCCAGCCTTCCGCGCCTACGCCACCAGCGAAGAACTCGAAGAAAAGAAAGCAAAAAGAAAGCAAAGAAAGACAAGAAAAAAGACAAAAAGAAAGCAAAGAAAGACAAGAAAAAAGACAAAAAGAAAGCAAAGAAAGACAAGAAAAAAGACAAAAAGAAAGCAAAGAAAGACAAGAAAAAAGACAAAAAAAAAGCAAAGAAAGACAAAAAGAGCAAAAAAATGAACAAAGAAGCCGGCCTCTTCGCCGACGTCGAAACATTTGAGTAACAAAGAAGAGGTCACCGGAGATGGGGATGCAGCATTTCCTGGGCCGTAGGCCGGTCTTAACCTTGCTCCGGAAGGAGAAGGTGGCGCCGAAGGCGTCGGATGAGATGTAGTTCCCAGCCTGTAAGGCGGCTGTATGGTTTTCTCATTTCTTGGCTGTCCCCGTTAGGGGAAAGTGGCGCCGGAGGCGACGAAAGGGGTTCATTCTCACTCCCTCCATCTTGCTTGTACGCTTTACACTTTCGTTCCAATTAAAGAGGATGTACGACGATCACTCGTTACTGCATCCCCTTTTTCATCTCAAAAGACAATTTGTTTCCATGAAAGAAGGAATCATTATGCCGAATTATGCCAAAGATGGCGAAGTCATGTACCACACCGGCCTGACCAAAGAAATGATAAAAGGCGCCAAATACGCCCTCGTTCCCGGCGACCCGGGACGCGTCGAAGGCCTTGCCAAAGCCCTTGATCCGAACGCCGCCTTTGTCGCCAGCCACAGAGACTTCACCACCTGGACCGCCGAAGTGAATGGACAGCCTATCCTCGTCATGTCCACCGGCATGGGCGGCCCCTGCGTTACCTTCGCCGTAGAAGAACTCGCCCGCCTCGGCGTCAAAACATTCATCCGCGTAGGCACCACAGGCTCCATGCAGGAAGACCTGAACCTCGGCGACATCGTCATCAACAAAGCAGCAGTCAGAATGGATGGCGCCTCCAAAGCCTACGCCCCCATCGAATACCCCGCCGCTGCCGACATGCGTGTCACACTTGCCTTAGAAGAAGCCGCAAGGACCCTGAAGATCCCCTTCAAAACAGGCATATCCGTCTCCACCGACAGCTTCTGGCCCGGCCAGGAACGCTACGACAGCTACGCCGGCTACGTCCGCCGCGCCTACCAGGGAAGCCTCGAAGAATACCAGCACCTCGGCTGCACCAACTTCGAAATGGAAAACGCCACCCTCTTCACACTCTGCGACGTCATGGGCCTTTACGCAGGCTCCGTCTGCGGCGTAGTCGCCAAAAGAACCGACAGCGAGACAGTCGCCCCACACGACGTCTACGAAGAAGCAGAAAAAAGATTCCAAAAGACAGTCAAGCTCGCATTAAAAATGCTCACAGGACACTTTCTCGTGAGGATTTGAGGATAGAAAAAATAAATGGTACGAAAAAAGGACCTATCGAAGGTCCTTTTTTCGTTGTCAGACTGCGCTGACGCCGCTAACACTCGCCTTTCCAGGGGAAGGGCCGTAGGCCGGTCTTAACCTTGCTCTGGAAGAGAAGGTGCGCCGTATACCAGTTGGCAATGATGGTAGGAGCAAGAATGACTCGAAAGTTTGTGTACGGGGCGGATGAGTTGCATTTCCTAGGCCATGGGCCGGCTGTATGGTTTTATCATCATTTCTCTCGCTCCCACCATTGCCGCTAAAATGCCAAGGTACGCCTTCTGTTTAGAAAAGATGGGAAAGAAGGCTCTTTCTTATTACACCTTTACAACCGCCCCAAGGTGCGAATGGGAACACCAACAACCAAACTTCGTTCGAGGAAAACAAGCCAACCTCGTTCCACTCGCAGAACCTTTTTATATGAAAGAAATTAAGGGATACTACACTCTTTCCCCCGGCAACAGCTAAAAGATTAGCCGGGCCTCCTTCCTCTCCGAGGCAGGTTTTCTCGATTCTGATGGATAGTATCGAACGAGTATCATACGATTATCATTTACGGTGAACGTATTTAAATCACTATTGATAATAGCCGTTCTCGCCGTTGCGGAAGGTTTTGACCTACCCCAGCGGGGAAGGAGTACCGGACTTCAACTGTTGCCGGGGTGAAGGTTTTTAAAGAATGCATTTTCTAAAGTTGCCGGAGAAAGGAGTGCAGTATTCATTGGTTTTTATAAAAGGTTCCACGGACGAAGTCCGGTTTTCCGGTTTTGTGAGCAGAGCTCACCATCAAAAAAAGACCCTCGACGGGTCATTTTTTGATTCCTATTCTTCTATTCATATTCATACCATTACAATTTCGTCGTCATTCTCTTCACATCCACCGCATATTCTCCATAGTTGGACCAGGAGTTGATGACTTCTTCGATCGGGAAGATGGTGTTGATGGAGCGTTCGTCGGTGACGGTGAGGAGCTGGGAGAACCAGGTGTCCCGGGCGAGCATGAGGGTCTTCTTGTCCATGTGGAAGAGGAGGGCCATGTCGAAGGAGACTTGGTAGGCTCCGTGGTTGACGTTGACGTAGTCGGTGACGATTTCTACTGAATTGATCTTGCCGCCTACGGGGAATGTGCTGTAGGGGAGGTAGAATTCGTCTCTCTTCAGCTGCCCCTCGTTTCTGATCGGGTGGCAGGTGAAGCAGGTCATGCTTTCCATAGCTCCGAAGAAGGGGAGCTGTTTCGGTTCATTGGCGACTTCTATGATTCCGTCATTGAGATGGATCCGGCAGTTTCCGTAGGTACGGGAAAATCGCTCGTCTTTCGCACATTCGTAAGAAAGGAGTGTGGATTCCTTGGTGCGCGAAAGCAGCGCGCGCATGCTCTTGGTGAAGGTAGCTTCTACCATGATGGTTCCCTTTCCCCCCGGCGGGTGCCGCATCCGGTTCTATGCAGGGGAATGGCCGGCTTAATTCACGTTGGTTATCGGACTTGCCTCCAAATTTTGTGGGTGAGGCGTGGCAGCGAAGCGAAGAACCAGGTACCCGGCGATGCCGGATAGAAGTGATCCGAGGAATATGCCGACTTTCGCAAGTTCGCGGGCGTCGCCTGGAGGAAATGCGAGAAGGTCGACGAAAAGACTCATCGTGAAGCCGATGCCGCAGCAGAGTGCTATGCCGTAGACATGTGTCCAGGTCGCAGCTGCCGGCATGGGAACCAGTTTTGTTTTGACTAGGATATACATTGTCCCGAAGACTCCGACCTGCTTGCCCAGGAATAGTCCGATGGCGATGCCAAGGACCACGGGCTGGAACAGATCCGAGATCTGGAAATGACCGAGATAAACACCGGTATTCGCAAATCCGAAGAGGGGCACGATGAGGAAAGTGACCCAGTTCGTGAGGGCATGCTCCCATTCCTGTACCGGGGAGACTGTGCGCCCTTCCCGCATGCCGCGGAAGGGAATGGCGGAGGCGAGGATGACGCCTGCCAGTGTCGCATGAAGTCCCGAGCGGAAGACGCAGTACCAGAGGACGATGCCAAGCATGAGGTAGGGGATCGGACGGATGTAACCGATTCTGTTGATGTAGAAAAGGAGAGCCGTGACCGCCGCTGCGCCAAGAAGGTACATCCACGCAAGTTCCTGCGTGTAGAAGAGAGCAATGATGACGATGGCCATGAGATCATCCATGACGGCCAGAGTCGTCAGGAAGACTTTCATGGATATGGGAACCCGGGAGCCCAGGACGGAGACGATGCCTATCGCAAACGCGATGTCGGTCGCCGTCGGGATGGCCCAGCCGGAGAGATACTCAGGATAAGAGAAATTCACGATCGTGTAGACGATGGCCGGACAGATGAGCCCGAAGAAGGCCCCGATGCCCGGCAGGAAGCGCTTGGCATTCGTGTTCAGCTCGCCATGGATCATTTCCCGTTTCACTTCCAGTCCCACCTGCAGGAAGAAGATGGCCATCAGCACATCATTGATCCATAAGTGCACAGGAAGAGGACCCAGCTCAGCATGAAGGAAATGCTCGTAGTAAGGAGCAAGACCGGTATTCGCCATCACAAGGCCCAGGATTGCGGCCAGGAAGAGGAGCACTCCGCCCGCCGACGCAGATTGAAAGAAGAATAAGAGTGGATTCATAGGTTAACCTCCGATTTAGCTTCTCTTTGGAGAGAAAGGAACATTTCCGTATAAGAAAAGGATTTGTCACTTCCTATACGTACGCAACAGATCCTTTCCCTGAAAGATGGAGTTATAGTAGGGGTAACACATTCGTGTTTATCTATATCTATTTATATTATATCATCACTTTTCGATATAGCAAATTATTCGCAAATAAATTTTCCCCGAATTGCAATAATAAGTTGAACACCCG
>NZ_FR896429.1:0-4843 GCF_000435155.1 Dialister sp. CAG:357
AAGATGCTCCCCTTACGGCAGCATCTTTTTTGTTGTATTATTTGTTTTTAACTAAATCATTTAATAGAGATTCCCATTGATTAAAGATGACTTCCGGATCATACTGCAGCATAGATTCTCTAGCCGCAGATCCCATTTTCTGGCGGAGCTCAGCATCTTCCATCAGGCGGGCAAGGGCAGCAGCAAAGCTTTGAGGATTATTTTTGGTAAGGAATCCTGTTTGCTCATTTTTTATTAAATCAATATTGCCCGGGTAGTTTGACAGAGCTACAGGTGGAAGCCCGGCAGCCATTGCTTCGGTCAATGCAAGGCTGAAACCCTCGGCTTTGCTTGGAGTAGCGAAGATATTACTTCTACTGTAGACATCTTCTAGGACATGGCTTGTTTGGCCTTTGATGTGGATTCTATCTTCAAAACCAGATTCGTGGATGTCTTTTTTAGTAAGTTTCCATAGTTTTCATCAACAGATCCCCATAGTTCTACGTGCCACTTAGGGAAACGATTTGCAATCAGTTTAAACGCTGATATAATCAAACGCTGATTTTTACGATCACAGATGGTCCCTACCGATGTAATGATGGGGATATCTGGATTTCTATTGTTTAAGGACCTTGGGATTTCAACTGTATTTCCAATAACACAGATATTCGTATTAGGGAAGTACCGCTTTGCCGTCGTTATGCCGCTGGGAGTCAAAATCTGAATCACGGATGACTGTGCAGCATATTTCTTTTCTCTTTCGGAGAGTAAGGGGAATTGAATGTCTGGCTGAGCGTGGATCATTGTTACTAATGGTCCTCGATATCCTGTATCTGTTAATGTATATACAGTAGAAGGAACAGATGTTATAATAATTACATCTGGTTGAATTTGAGATAAGCGCTTACGTATAGCTGCTCCGTACTGCTTTCCCTTGTGCTGCGCATTGATACCTTGCGCTGCCTTTTGACTGAAAACTCTGGCAATTTCACGTCCAATACGATAATGAGGAGGAAGTTTTTCAGAAATGACTTTCTTTCCGTTTTCAAAAAGGATGTTATCTGTTTTTACAGATGAATCGAGAGGGAAGTAAGGGGGACCTTCCTTACCGTCCCGATAAAGTATCGTGACTTGATGTCCTCTTTTACAAAGTGCGTTTGCAAGTTGGCACGTTACTTTCTCAACGCCACCAGAGAAATTTACCCAGTTTGTGTTGAAATGAGCGATGACGATATTCATTGGTTCGGATCCTCCAACAAGCGAAGATAATTTTCGAATTTATGCTTATGTATTATATCATGATGCTGTTGCATAAGAAATAAAATGGATTTGACTGTTTAGAAATAAATTCTCATCTGAGCAAAAAATAGTCATGTTAAAATGAAATGGGTTAATTCATGGAAAAATACTTGCTTTTCTTGTACAATAAAAATACTTAATATTATGGAATTTTCTGATGGATTCTTATAATGCTGTCCTTTTTTAGGAGTTTATGATATGGAAAATGTACTTCTTCATGCCGTGAAAGATACGGTCTTTATCGGCGGAGAGCCTGAGAAAGATGCCTTTCATATTGCGTTGACCGGGACAGCGGACTATATCCCGCATATGGGAATTGTAACTTTAACGGTGCGTGAGCATAATAAGGATCTTCCACTTTGTTTTCACTTCTTTGTGAATCAGCTTGTGGACGAGGAAAGGGAACATCTGGAGGAAATGGCGTTGATTACGGGATGCCCTGTGCAGGTTCATCTGATCGATGACAGTGCTTTCAAGACGCTGCTTCTCTCTGATGGCAATCCTGCTTTCTTCTATCGTTTCCTGGTAGCACCGACACTGGCACCTTTGACAGATAGAGGGCTCTACCTGGATGGAGATATGATGTGCCGCGGATCGCTTCGTTACCTGAAAGAACTCGACTTTGGGGATAAGCTTGTCGCTGTCGTATCGGACAGAAATGAAAAGGCACAGATGAAACGCATGCATACGAGCCGTTATTTCAATGCAGGTATGATGCTGATGAATCTGGGACCATGGATGGAGCAGGGCTGCTTTGATGACATTGTCCGCCGCGCGCAGGAAAACGTAAAACGTATAGGCAACCGTCTTTCTCACCATGATCAGGACATTCACAATGAGATGCTCGATGGTAAGTGCCTCTATATTGAAAAGAAGTACAACTACCTCTACAACCTGGACCGGCAGTCTTTGTTCAAAAAACAGCCAGTGAATGAAGATTATAAGAAACAGATCATCATTCATTTTGCCGGGCATGCTAAGCCATGGCACAGCTGGGTGCAGGGATGGCCGGTTGTAAAAGAATACGCAGCTATCCAAAAATCTTCACCATGGAAAGACGTGCCTCTTGTTCCTCCGAAGGGAACAAAAAATCTTCATCAGGCAGCAAGATCTGCTCGCATGAATGGCCAGTATGGTGCGATGATCGGGTGGTATTTGAAGTACATTGGCGCGAAATTATAAATAGAAGAAGCGTAATGGATGGGGAAGATCCATTACGCTGTCTTTATGTTTTAGGTATGGAATCATTAAGGGTTGGATTAAAAACATAGGTATGGAAACAAGAAAATTGGGAAGGTATTTAGCGCTGGCAATTGCTGCCATGGCGCTGATTTATGGTTGGTTTGCTCTGGTGGGAATTACTGATCTTGGAAATTTCAATCATGGGATTCGTAATGTGCTTATCGGAGTTGTTTTGGTATTTTTATCAGAGTGTCTGACAGGGAGAAGCCTGCTTCATCCTTCCTGGAGACCGGGGCTTTTAATCTTTTATTTCTGGCTGGGAGCATTTTCATATATTGGCGCGCGTTCTGGCGGAACTTGGGGGATTAGAGTAGAGGTATTAAATGACGATGTTTTGACACTAATTCCGGTTTTGGTACTTACGTTCTTATTAGAATATATCGGCTCATTGAAAAGACTGTTGAGACCGGTACTTTCACTCTTTAATTTCCTTCTGATCGGATATTTTTCGCTTGGCGCATTTGTATATATTACGTATTACAAAATCTTTGATGCTGGATTCACACATGATGCGATGATCTCAGTGCTCCTGACCAACTTTAATGAGACCAAGGAATTCTTACTGTCTCATTTAGGTGCGGCCGCGTTAGTCGGAGTTTTGGGATTATTTATTCTTTATATGATTCTGACGGCGGTTTTAATCTATAAAGGAAATAGAGAAGATAAGGGAAATTCACTTCATAGTTTAAAAATGATAGGAATCGGTATTCTTGTCATTGCTGCTTTGGTGCCTCTTGCACGAGGCATTCCGCGTACATTTCCTTCATGGAGCTATCGTGTAGCTCATAAATATATTATGGGATCTAAAGCAGCGATGAAGAAACATGATGAAAACCTGAAGGATTTTCACTTTGTTGGGGAGACACCCAAGATGCTGAATGGCTCTGTTATCGTGGTTATTGGTGAAAGTGCTGCCGAAGATCATATGAAGGCATTTAATCCGTCGTATCCTGCTGAAACGACGCCCTGGCTTTCTAAAGAAGAGGCGAACTCAGATTTCTTCCTTTTTGATAAAGCATATACTAGTTTCCCTCTGACGGAAAAAGCACTTGCTTATTACCTCACAAATATAAATCAATATAATGGAAGAAACCGAAACGAGAGTATTTCTCTAACGGATGTAGCAAATCAGATTGGATATCCGACATACTTTATCAGTAACCAGTCTCCAGCTCCTGGGAATATAGCACTTGAGCTTACAACGAGTGTTTCGAAGAAGGTTTATTTTACCCGCCGGCCTGGAAGCGATGATGGAAAG
The DNA here is from genome assembly GCF_000435155.1 of Dialister sp. CAG:357. NCBI lineage: Bacteria > Bacillati > Bacillota > Negativicutes > Veillonellales > Veillonellaceae > Dialister > Dialister sp. CAG:357. Next base: position 3,779 of record NZ_FR896429.1, read on the forward strand.
GTTCTGGATGAACTGAAAAAGATACCTGATGGTGAAAAAGCGTTCATTGTCATCCATCTGGAAGGAAGCCATGATCGTTATAAAGACAGAGTTCCTCCAGATTTTACAGGTATTCAGGTTGATGGTCATTCCGAAAAAGTAAATGACTATGATTCCAGTATTTTATATACCGATGATGTACTAAAACGTATTTATGACTACGGGAAAGATCATTTGAATATGCAGGCTATGGTCTATGCTTCGGATCACGGGGAAGACATGGAGTATTTCCATGGAGACGGAAAATTTACGTGGGAAATGGCTCGTATTCCTCTCTTTGTATACTTATCTGACTCCTATCAGAAGGAATATCCAGAAACCGCTAAGGAACTTGCTCTTCATAAGGATGATATATTCACCAATGATTTAATGTACGATCTGGTTTGCGGTATTCTTAGAGCACCTAACACAGGATATGATGCCAAGTATGATCCGACAAGTCCTGAGTTCAGCTTTACCAAAGATCAGGCAACGACAAGGTATGGAGAAATCCGTATAGTGGATGATCCTCAATTGAAATAATTGCAGTATGATGATAAAAAGCAGAGGCAGATCAACAGTTGATTTGTCCCTGCTTTTTATTTTCTTCTCTCCTCTTTTTCTCCTCATTTCCAAATCTTTATTCTGCTATGCATCGGCTTCATGGAGTTTATAATCTTTATGATTATTTTCTATTTGAATATTGATACAGCATTTTGGATAATATAGGAGAATTACGTGATTGATCCGTGTCTTTCCGATGGAGGGAAGGGCTGGTATCAATAAAGGACTGGCCGGCTGCGGAAGGTCTGGCGGTTCTGTTTATGTTTCTTGACGAGCTCTGTGGAAGGGAGCTGGCAGCGGGAAGGCTGCGTCGGGTTTCGTGCGGGGAGGAGTGATAGGTCTTTTGCAGGCGGGCGCCAGTCAAAGTGCCGCCTTTTTGTTGTGCTCAAAAACCGGCGGGGCCGGTGTGTTGTGGGAAAGGTTGGTCCATGATGGAAGGTACAATGGAAAGGGGGTGCGGATATTTTTTTGGACCATTCTGGT
>NZ_FR896430.1:0-141 GCF_000435155.1 Dialister sp. CAG:357
AAATTCAAACCATTTATGTTCGATAATACGGGTCCATGGTGTTTCTCTGTCTGTATAGTTAACTGCGGCATTGCCCTGGAAGTTTGGCTTATCCAGCACTTCGGTTTCAAAGCGGACACTTCTGTATTCCAACGGTCCCAG
>NZ_FR896430.1:286-515 GCF_000435155.1 Dialister sp. CAG:357
CTTAAGCATATTGGCGACCATATTGGTATATCCGCCCACAGGAATCCCCTGATAAAGAGCATTAAAATAGTTGTTATCAAACGTCAGACGAACTGGGAGACGCTTGATAATAAACGCCGGAAGTTCGGTACATGGTCTGCCCCACTGTTTTTCTGTATATCCTTTAATCAGTTTTTCGTAGATATCTGTACCAACCAGAGAAATAGCCTGTTCTTCCAGATTCTGAGGA
>NZ_FR896430.1:601-807 GCF_000435155.1 Dialister sp. CAG:357
CTGGAGTAACAACGCCCCACATCTTATTAAACGTGTACATATTGAAAGGAAGAGAATACAATTCGCCATGATAATTAGCTACCGGCGAGTTAGTGAATCGATTGAATTCTGCGAACTGATTTACATAATTCCATACTGTTCTATTGTTGGTATGAAAAATATGAGCACCATATTTATGTACATGAATGTCTTCCACATCTTCGGTA
>NZ_FR896430.1:888-1119 GCF_000435155.1 Dialister sp. CAG:357
AACGGTTTTCCCAGCTTTTACTGCTTCATGGGCAAATACAGCTCCAAAAAGTCCAGCTCCAACAATCAGATAATCGTATTTCACGGGTTATATCCTTTCTATATACATATATTAGCGATACTATTTCTTATATCCCTCAGGATTCTTTGACTGCCAGTTCCATGTATCCCGGCACATGTCTTCCAGAGTTCTTTCCGCATGCCAGTCAAGTACTTCCTGCGCCTTGGTCGA
>NZ_FR896430.1:1171-1453 GCF_000435155.1 Dialister sp. CAG:357
GAAGATCTCCTGCTCTTCGTGGCCCGATTTCGTATTTCACTTTAACCTCAGTAGCCTTTTCAAAAGCGTGAATGATATCGAGAACGCTGTAAGGGGTGCCTGTTCCCAGGTTAAACACTTCAACGCCCTTGTGGCTAGCTGCATATTCTACTGCCTTTACATGGCCATTTGCCAGGTCCATCACATGAATATAGTCGCGAAGGCAGGTTCCATCTGGTGTGGGATAGTCTCCTCCAAACACCGTGAGATGGTCTCTTCTACCAACTGCCACCTGAGCAATAT
>NZ_FR896430.1:1507-30798 GCF_000435155.1 Dialister sp. CAG:357
ATTCCCTGTGGATCTTCCCCAATCAGACCACTTTCATGGGCCCCAATTGGATTGAAATAACGGAGCAAAATGACGGATAATTTTGGATTCGCTTTAGCGGCATCTTCAAGAATCTGTTCCATCATCACTTTGGTCCAGCCATAGGGATTGGAGCAGCTCCCTCGATGCATGGTTTCCACATATGGTGGCTTATTTTCTTCTCCATACACCGTGGCTGAAGAGGAGAAAACAAACTGATTAACGCCTGCTTCTTCCATGCAATCCAGAAGTGTCAGCGTGGTATCAATATTATTACGGTAATACTTCAGCGGAAGACGGACCGATTCCCCTACGGCCTTGAGTCCTGCAAAGTGAATTACACAGTCAATGTGATTTTCTGAAAAGATATGACGCATCTTTTCCTTATCCTTCACATCGGCTTCATAGGAATTTATTGATTTTCCTGTGATTTTTTCTACTCTGTGAACCGCTTCAGGACTGCTGTTGCTGTAGTCATCTACAATCACCACCTGGTGACCGGCATTGAGCAGTTCCACTGCGGTATGTGAACCAATATATCCCGCACCACCGGCAAGTAATACATTCATTATGTTCATACTCCTTTACTCAAAATCACACTATCTTATTATCCATATTGGAATAATATCAAGACAGATTTCTTACCACATCAGACAGATAATTTTTAAATGCCGGGCCCAGATCATCCCTGCGAAGTGCATATTCTACGGTAGCCTTAAGAAACCCCAGCTTATTGCCTGTATCATAACGCTTGCCCTTGAAATTATAAGCGTAGACATTTCCGCTGTGCGCCATAACCTTCAACGCATCGGTAAGCTGAATTTCTCCCCCTTTTCCGGGCTTCGTATGTTCAAGTATTTCAAATACATCCGGGGTAATAACATATCTTCCCAAAGCAGCAAGACAGCTGGGGGCTTCTTCTACTTTTGGTTTTTCCACCATATCTTCTACATAAACAAGGTCAGTGTCTTCCGTGGGATTCCCTTTTATGATTCCGTAGGAGGAAACCTGTTCTCTTTCAACCAGCTGACAACCCACAATAGTGCCTCCGGTTTTTTCATATTGTTCAAGCAGCTGTCCCAGGGCCGGTGTATCATCTCCGTTATACACCAGGTCATCCCCCAGAATAACTCCAAAAGGTTCCCCATCAGTAAAATCTTTAGCACAGAGTATAGCATCTCCCAATCCTCTCATGTGCTGCTGCCGAATATAATGTACTTTAATATTCGCTACTTTGCGCACTTCGTCCAGTAATTCCATCTTGTTGTGCTCAAATAAATGCTGTTCAAGTTCCGGTGATGAATCAAAGTGATCTTCAATGGCACGTTTTGCATGTCCGCTGATTATCAGTATATCTTCAATTCCACTGTCTAATATTTCTTCCACTATATATTGAATTGTCGGTTTATCTACAATAGGAAGCATTTCCTTTGGCATGGCTTTTGTTTCTGGCAAAAAACGAGTTCCAAATCCTGCCGCTGGAATGACTGCTTTACGAATTTTCAATTTTTACCCATCCTTATATCTGATTAATAAGCACCACGACTGTGAATTACTGCGAACAATGTGCGCCAGATGAGAATGATATCAAGCCATACACTCCAGTTATGAACGTACCACATATCCATGGCCACGCGCTCAGGATATGTGGTATCACTTCGACCACTCACCTGCCAGAGGCCTGTGATTCCAGGGAGTACCATGTAGTATTCTTTAATATACTGTTCATACCTAGGCACTTCTTTCTGTACAATCGGACGGGGACCTACCAGGGACATTTCCCCCTTCAGTACATTGAGAAGCTGCGGAAGTTCATCAAGACTGGTCTTTCGAAGAAAAGCACCACTTTTCGTAATACGTGGATCATTTTTCAGTTTAAAATCCCGTTCCCATTCTTCTTTTGCCTTTGGATCTGTGGCCAGAAGTTTTTCCAGTCGTTCTTTCGAATCTACGACCATAGAGCGGAATTTGTAGCAGTCGAATTCTTTTCCATCCTTGCCCACCCGGCGCTGTTTATAGATTGCCGGTCCTTGCGAATCCGTTTTTATCCATACACAAATTCCAAGAAATAATGGGAGCAGGAATAAACCTCCACTAAGCGTCAGAACAACATCAAATATCCGCTTAATAATCTGATTCAGCCGAAACGCCAGATTATTTTTAATATTTAAGAGCATAATCCGGGTGTCAAAGAAAGATTCCACTTCCACATTTGACATCGGTACGCCTACCAGATTTGGAACTACGCTCACATAGGGAACCAGTGTCTGTGCCCGATAGAGGAGATGATTCAGCTGGTCCTGTGGAAGTCCTGGTGCCGCAATGATTACATCCTGAATTCCGGTTTCAGCAATTACCTTTTCCAGATCATTAAAACCTCCAAGAATCGGATATACATCGGCATAGCGGGAAGATGGTTCAAAATCCTCAAGGAATCCGGCTACCCTATAGTTAATGAATACGTTGTTTTTTCCTTCATCAATCGCTGCATCAGCTGTCTTTCCGGCACCTACTACCAGAACAGGAATCTGAAGTCCTGGAATCCGTCGGATAATCAATGCCGTAATATATTTTTCTACCACTAAAAGAATATAGACGATGATGGCAAATAATCCCACATAAAGGCGTGATACCTGACCGGATACCTGGGTAAGGAACATGAGGATGATGGAAAATGCAATAGCCCCCAGGCAGGCTTTAAACAGTTTTTCCAACATCTGTGCACTGGTATAATGTTTGGAATATATTCCGGCAAATGCCAGCGCCAGAAGGAATACAGCAGGTGTCACTATATAGATGTATATGGCGTTTACCTGAAATATATTGCCCATCAGGAAATTTCTGATATGGAAGGCTATCCATTCGGCCAGTAAAATTCCCACATAATCTCCGCAAAGATATATGGCTTTGCTTATAAGGCGAATCAGAGAAGCACTGCGAGGCTTCTTTTTCTGTTTTCTTTCTGCATGGTTAATCCACTGCTGCATGCTTTTCTCCGTTGTTAACTAGATATACAAATTTCGACATTCTCGTTATAGTCAAATAGGTATCCCCTTTCTTTAAATTGGAGATACCTATTTCAGTTCGTATTGCTTTCCAGCATATGGTCGAGTATCTGGACAATTTCGAGTGCGCTGTCCTTTTTATCATTGCCACAGGCAAGTGCCATTTGCTTGAGTTTATCTTCATTTTTCAGCAGACCGTCGACTGTGTCCGCCAGTTCATTTTTCCTAGTCCAGACAGCACATCCCTGTTCTTCCAGATGCTGGGCGTTTGCCCGTTCCTGTCCGGGAAGGGCGTTGACCAAAACCATAGGCAGATTCATGGTCAGCGCTTCTGTACAGGTGAGCGCACCAGGTTTGGTGACGATGAGTTCACTCTTACTCATCATTTCTGCCACTTTATTGGTATAGCTGTGCAGATCCACCGGATGCCGGAGGCTTGACCGGATAGATGCCACTTCTTCATATAGATTGATATTCTGTCCCGTAGCAATAATAAACTGGCTCACGGAATCAATCTTGTCCAGACGTAGAAGAGTGTCAGTAATATTCCCCAACCCCAGACCCCCACCCATGATGAGTACGGTCCCTTTTTCTTTAGGACTTGGATTTTTCAGTTCTTCATAGAAGGATTTGCGAACTGGAATTCCCGTGGTGTGAATAATATTTCTCGGCACATTATGGGCTTCCAGTTTACGCGCCAGGTCCTCTGAAGGGACGCAGTACGCATCCAGTTGTTTGTACACCCAGAGCTGATGAATATCAAAGTCGGTAATAACTCCGAGAAGAGGGGTATTAATGTCCGCTTCCTTCTTCAGCAAATTGGCTGCACAGGCCGGAAATGGATGGGTAAACAACAGGGCATCCGGTTTCAAGGCGGTAATCAGCCTCTTCATCCGCTTTCGGAAACTCCAGGAAAGAAGACTCTGAAACGTTGCTCCTAAATGCCTGTTCTGTGAATTGCTATATAGACTATCGTACATTTCAGGGAATATACGAATCATTTTCAGGTAAGATTCTTTTAAGACGTGATCAATGGAAAGAACATCCCTGGACAGAAAATCCAGCACGCGAACCGCATCATCGGGATGAACCTGTTTGATGGTCTCCGCAATAGCCCGAGCCGCCTGAGAATGCCCCTCTCCAATAGAAGCCGTCATGATGAGAAATTTACGTTTCTTCTGCATTTTTCTCCTCATATACATTTATATATTTTAGCATAAAAGTAAGACTCTGTGCAGGAGAAGATGAGCGGAGTTCAAGGTCGGTGCAAATTCTTAAAAAATTTGCAGGTCGGCAAGAATCTATACTCTAAAAATTGTCGTGCTGCCATTTATCAAGCTTTTTAGCAGACCGGGCTTCCTTTTGTAAAAATCAAGGATTTGAAGCCAGAAATGGCAAACCATTGTCATTTCTCTGCAAGCCTTCGGCTCGGGACAGCAAAATCTTCCATTGGAAGATTTCGAGAAAAAAATTCTGCGAATAGCTTTTTATAAATTCCTCTCATCATCTCCCAAAACATTTCATTTTGTTCAGTTCCTGCATAAGATTCATCTTAGCATTTATTTATCAATTCACTTTTCAGTCTGTTTTGGCTGGGTCGTTTCCGGGGTCCTTACTTCTGCGTTGTCCCATGCGGGGTTCCTCAGGATTTCGGGGTCTTTGCCTGTGAAGACTCTTTTAGCGTAGATGTCGTCATCGAGCTGCCATCTGAGCCAGGCGGTGATGTAGGCGTCGGCGGCGGTCTGGATGTCCAGGTGGTCTGCGTCTTTTCTTCTTCCCATGGCGGCTGTCTTTGACTGGATTTTGCTGTAGTTTTCCTTCATTTCATCGAGCGGTGTGATAAGTTTCCTGTCAAGGATGCCTGTGCCGGCTGCCATGAAGACGGGGATAGTGACTTTGGACGGGTCGTAGATCCAGACGGGCAGGTGGAGTTTTTCTCCGATGGATTCCGTGACGCCTGAAACGGTGACCATGGTCTTGAATTTATCGCCGTCTTTCCCTTCAAGTGTATTGTAAGCACCGGCACCTCCCTGAGAGTAGCCTACGATGCCGATTTCCTTTTCATCGATCTGATGATAAAGAGGGCTTTTGGAATCCTGATTGGCCGCAAGGGCCTGATCGAGTGTCCATTCGGCAGAGAAGCCCGTCGCTGTCTGCGCATCCGTATTTCCTGCCACGACGAAGCCCCAGGAGGCGAGATGCCTGAAGATGGGTTCGTCCTTGTCGCAGGATCCGCCGGTGCCGTTCAGGGTGATGACGAGGGGTCGGGGCCTTTCGCGCCCTGCCTGCTGCACGGGATACCAGACTTTGTACTTGTAATTTCCATATTTCGCTTCACCGTCAGAGAGGACGACGGACTTCACCTCGTAGGGCCCGTGCCAGCGGTAGCGCTGCTCGATTTTCCCCTGGTCGTTGTACTTCATGGTGTAATCGGGGTCGATTTCGTAGGCCGCCATGGCAGGCGTGAGATAGAGTGAAGCGGCGAGACAAATGCCCGCCGCCAGAATTTTCTTTATATGTTTCATTCGTTTCCTTCCAAGGGAATTCCCTTGATGCTTTTATCTGTCCAGCCTGCATTCTTCATGAATTCACCGTCTTTTCCAAAGATGGAGGCTGCTTTTTCATCGCCAGAAAGGATCATGCGGAACCATGCTGTCATGTATGCGTCGGCGCGTGTCATGACGCGGAGGTGGTCCTCGCCTTTCATGCGTCCGATGACGGCCGGTCCTTTTGCGGCTTGATAAATGCCTTCCATGTCTTCCTTAGGAGCGAGAATGCCATTTTCGATGCCGTCTCCGCCTGAGGCGATGAATACGGGAACCGTAATCTGGGACGGGTCGTATGACCATGCAGCAGCTTTTGCTTTCTCGATGAAGGGAAGCGTCATGGGGCTTGCCAGGTACAGCGCACTGTAATGGTCCTTATTCTTCGAGATGGTCGCCTGACGGATAGCGCCGGCGCCTCCCTGGAAGTAGCCGATGCCTCCGATGTGATCCAGATCGATGCGGTCATGGAAAAGGCTTCCCTGCTTTTCGTTTTCAGAGAGCATTTTCTCGAGCGTCTTGGCCGCTGTTTCGCCGCTTCCCGAGTTCAGTGCATCGTTGCCGGCTGCAATGAAGCCCCAGGAGGCAAGGTGCTGGAGAATCGCGATAAAAGAGGTGCAGGAGAATTCCATGCCATTGGAAATGATGAGAAGCGGGTATTTCTTCCCTTCTTCCATGGATGCAGGGTACCAGACGTGAATGTTCTGGACGCCTTTGGGATCGGTATTTCCTGTCTTGAAGATTTTCTCTTCGACCTTTTCAGGACCGTCCGCCGCATATTCCATTTCGAGGGCGCCGCGGTTTCTGCTGCCGCGTCCATAGCCCGGGTGCACCGGGGTCTTCATTTCATTGGCATAGGCGTAGTCACAGAAGAGCGCAGCCGATGCGCGTCCGGAGACGAGCTTGACGGCGCGCGCGGTGAATTTCTTGAAAATATCCATAGTCGTCCTTTCCCGGTATGTCCGTTACTTGCCTGCGAGCATGAGGAATTCCTTGCGGAGTTCGATGTCTTTCTTAAAAGCACCGGAGACGGATACCGTCCTGGTGCGGGTGCCCGGCTTCTTGATGCCGCGGGCGGTCATGCAGGAGTGTTCGCCGTCGATCAGGACAGCGACGTCGTCAGAGCCCGTGACTTTCTTCATGATGTCACGGATGTCGGTGCCGATGCGTTCCTGAATCTGGAAGCGGCGGGATACGGCGTCTGCGATGCGGGCGATCTTGGAAAGTCCGATGACGCGGCCTTTCGGCATATATCCGACGGTGACTTTCATATTGTACATGAGAGCGATGTGGTGTTCGCAGTGGGAGAAGATTTCAATGTCCTTCACGACGACCATGTCGCTTTCCGGTGATTCGAAGGTCTTGTCGAATTCGCGGGCGATTTCGTCATTGGAAATGCTGCAGTACTTGAACTGTTCTTCCATCATGTCTGCGAAGCGTTTCGGCGTCTCCAGGAGGCCTTCCCTTCCGGGGTCGTCTCCGACTGCTTCAATGATGAGGCGGGCTGCCTCTTCGAGTTTCTTTCGATCCATTTTTATACGCCCCTTCTGTTCGGGTCCCAGATGATCTTGTGAAGCTGCACCTGCACCCTCACGCGGCTCAGCCGGTTTTCCCTGACATACTCTACCAATTCCGCCGGCGTGATTTTCCCCCAGACGGGAGAAACGAAGAATTCCGGATGGTCTTTTCTTTCGAAGTACGTCTTTGTGATTTTCTTCATTTCATCCAGGTCTTCCTTCGAGCCGACGACAAATTTCAACACGTCTTTTTCTTTCAGGATGGGGAAATTTTCTTTCCTCATGGATTCTTTCATGCCGCTTCCCGAGCACTTGAAGTCCATCGTGTAGAAAACGCCGGACGGGCGGTCTTCCCAAAGGGGAACGGCGCCGTTCGTTTCTATATTGATGTCATAGCCTTCTTCGGAGAGTCTTTCGCAGAGATGGCGGAGCGGATGAAGCATCGGCTCGCCGCCGGTCAGTGTGATGTTCTTCCAAGGGAAGGCGTGGATGCGGCGGATGAGTTCATCTTCCGTCAGCGCTTCCTTTGTGTCGGAAAGTTCAAGCGAGTAAGCGGTGTCGCAGTACGTGCAGCGCAGGTTGCAGCCTGCCAGTCTTACGAAAATGGCCATGCAGCCGGTTCTTTTTCCTTCGCCGTCGATGCTGTCGAAGATCTCGGTCACATGGAAAAGTCCGTCGTCATAGCGGTACTCACTTTTCATAGGTGGCCACGTTTCCTTCCGTTTCCTGTACGGATACGCGTACACAGTGCGGGATGCGGTCGCAGAGCCACTTGGCCATGTTTTCGGCGGTCGGGTTGATATCCCCCATGACGTCATTGATGAGGGCGTGGTCGAAGCGGTTCACGATTTCCTTGATCTTGCTGAAATCGACGACCATGCCGTTGTGGTCGACTTCCTCGCTCTGGACGGTGACGGTGATGATCCAGTTATGGCCATGCAGGTTCGTGCACTTGCTTTCATAATCGAGGTGCAGGTAATGCGCCCCGGATACTTCCATTCTCTTTGTTACGGTAAACATAATATTCCTTTCTCGGCTCAGAGGGCCGGGTCTTTAACGCCGTTCGCAGCAAACGCAGCTGCACGGTCTATACAGGTCCCGCAGGTTCCGCAGGGTTTCTCGCCGCCTTCATAGCAGCTCCATGTGAGTTCATAAGGTGTCTTGAGCTTAAGGCCCATAGCTACGACGCTTGCCTTGTTCAGCTTGGCGAAGGGGAATGCCAGATGGACTTTTCCGTATGTGCCGATGGAAACTGCATCTCCCATAGCTTTCAGGAATGGCTCGCTGCAGTCGGCATACGCATCGCCGGCCGCATCATCGGCATGGGCGCCGATATAAATATCTACGTCGTCGTCTTCAAAGAGGCTGGCTGCCAGCGAAGCCGCTGTGGAGAGCATCAGTCCGTTTCTGAAGGGGACGTACGTGGAAACTTTTCCTTCTCCGTTCTTCTCAATCTGCTCGGCATAGCTTTCATGCACGATTTCCTGCGTGGAGCCTTCAAGGAGCGAGCAGTTCGAATACTGGAAGAGGGAGGAAAGATCGAATTCATAATGCCGTAGGTGGTAGTATTCTGCCACTTTGCGCGCGGCCAGGATTTCTTTCTTATGTTTCTGGCCATAAAAAATAGAAGCAGTCACAACATTGTCTGCTCCCAGTCTGTCGACAGCCAGGGATACGCACGTCGTGGAATCGACGCCCCCGCTGGATAATATGATTGCCTTTTTCATCATTCCTCCTGTTTTTTTAAGTTGGTTGACAGCTGACAACTGAATATCGTATTTAACTATTATACCACGACGGGCAAGTGCAAAAAAGCAAGGGCATCCTACCGCTTCCCGCGGATTTCCTGTATAATAAAGACGTCCAATATAGTTAAGAACAAGGAGGACAATATGCAGGGCGGCGACGCAGATGAATTTATCGACTTTATGAATGACGGGGAAGCTTCCGTCAGGCACAAGAGCTATGTGTACCGTTTCTCGGGGCTGAAGTTCCATCCGGGAAGGGACACTTACAGCATCAGCATGGAGAAGTACCGCTTCACGGGCGAGCCTTTCGAAGAGTTCATGGAAATGGTGTACTACTACGAAAGTGACGACGCGGAAGATGTGCTGAACCATCTCACCGAAGATATCCTCTGGGATGGCAAGACCTTCTACGAACTGGAAAAAGCACTCACATGGATTGACTGGTGATGAAATGAAAAAAGGCTGCAGCGAGATATATCTTTCGCCGCAGCCTTTTCAAGTGCTTACTTTTAAGTTCTTACATTCCTACTGTTTCATCGAGCGGTTCTTCGCAGAAGAGTTTCATGGTGCCTTCTGCCATCTTGCCGCCTTCGTGGGCAGCGCCTTCTACGACGCCTTTCTTCCAGTTGAAGGGAACGCCGAGTTCTTCGGCTTTCTTCTGGCAGGCATCGAAGTAATGGAGGCAGCGTTCCATGCGGTTCTTGCCCTGTGCATCGGCCTCGGGGGTCGCGCGGAAAGGCTGCTCTCTGGAAACGTCCTCGCTTCCCATCAGCATGATGACGGGGAGAGCAAAGGCAGAAGCCAGATCGGCATCGGAAAGGCCGAGGCCCTTTGTGCCGTACGGGTAGCAGGTGGTATCGTCAGGCATCGTGAACCATCCCGCATTGGCGCAGACGATGGCATCGACGTCCGCTCTTCCATCAAGAAGGCTGTAGCGATGCATGAACTGGCCGCCGGCAGAATGGCCGAAAATGATGACCTTTCCCTTGGCATGGGTTCTTGCGCGGACAGCGGCAACGATATGGCTCACGGCATCGAAGGACCAGTGGTTTCTTGGCTGGATCGTTCCTTCCTCGCCTTCCTTGTCCTGCACGTTTCCTTCCTGATACCAGCGCGCGCCCGGATATTTCTTCGTCGAGAATTCAGGGCATGCGATCAGCATGTTGTACTTCACGGCAAGGCTTTCCATATGGCGTTCGAATTTCTCTGCGCGGCGTGTCACGTCCGGGAAGGAAATGAAGACGGGCTGGTCCTCGGTCCAGGTAGCCGGACGGTAGTAGTAGACCGGAATCGGATCGCGGCAGGTGCCTGTCTGTTCCGCCAGAAAACGGAAGCTCTCTCCCACGGGAAGGCGCTTCTTTTCTTTTCCTTTTTTATGTTTCGGCAGAAGATACGCCGTCAGCGCGCCTGCAGCCAGAGCCGCCAGCGCTTTTATCAATGTGCTCATGAAATGCTCCTTATCACAGGCTTTCACCTGATTGAATGATTTCTGAGAAAGTATCGCAACGCCCTCATTATACCATGAACTCATAGAAATGCTAGAGTGAAGGATTTCTATTTTTCGTTGGTCGAAAATCAGTCACTTCTCTTTATTTATATATACTTATATATAAGGAAATGGGGAATAAGAAAAAGAGCTGTGGAAGGATTCCTCCCTGCACAGCCCTTTTTATATTGCTTATTTCCCTTCTGCTTTTTCCACGCCGTCTTTCATGGAGCGGATGTATGCGGCAAGCGGCTCGTCTGCTTTGCTGCCATGCTCTTCGATGATCTTGACGATGGCGCTTCCCACGATGGCGCCGTCAGAAGCTCCCGCCATGTCTTCCGCCTGATCGGGCGTTGCAATGCCGAAGCCAACGGCGACGGGAACGTCCGTGTACTTCCTGATCGTATCGGTGATGGCTTTGACGTTCGTCGTGATTTTGCTCCTGACGCCTGTGACCCCCATGGAGGAAACGAGGTAGATGAAGCCTTCTGCATCTCTCGCAATCATGCCGACGCGGCCTTCAGAGGTCGGGGCGATGAGGGAGATGATCTTCACTCCATGCGCTCTGGCGGGTTCTGCGAGTTCTCCTTTTTCTTCATATGGCATGTCTGGAACGATGATGCCGGAGATGCCTGCCTTCTCGCAGCGGGCAAAGAATTTCTCTGCGCCGTAGACGTAGACCGGATTGAGGTAGGTCATGAAGACGAGAGGAATATCGATTTTCAGAGCGACTCTTTCTACCATGTCGAAGATCTTGTCTGTCGTGGTGCCGGCAGCAAGGGCGCGGATGGTCGCTTTCTGGATGACTTCCCCTTCTGCCACAGGATCGGAGAAAGGAATACCAATTTCAATCAGGTCGCACCCGGACTTTGCCATGATTTCTATATACCGCTCGGTATCTTCCAGACTCGGGTCGCCTGCTGTCAGGAAACCGATGAATGCTTTGTGCCCGTCGAAGGCTTTTTCTAATTTATTCATGAATGTCCACCCCTCTGTATCTTGCCATGGCTGCTACGTCCTTGTCGCCGCGGCCGGAAATGCAAATGATCATGATGTCGTCTTTCTTCATCGTCGGTGCCAGCTTGATGGCTTCTGCGACGGCATGCGCGCTTTCGATGGCCGGAATGATGCCTTCCGTCCTTGACAGGTATTCGAAGGCGTCGACGGCTTCGTCGTCAGTGATCGGCACGTATTCAGCGCGGCCGATGTCCTTCAGGTAGGAGTGTTCGGGTCCTACGCCCGGATAGTCGAGGCCGGCGGAAACGGAGTAGACCGGTGCGATCTGTCCGTATTCATCCTGCACGAAGTAGGATTTCATGCCGTGGAAGATGCCTTCGGTCCCCATCGTGAGGGTCGCCGCATGCTTTCCTGTATGGATGCCCCTTCCTGCCGCTTCGCATCCGATGAGGCGGACGCCTTCGTCCGGGATGAAATGGTAGAAGGTGCCAATGGCGTTGCTGCCGCCTCCGACGCAGGCAAGGACAGCGGCCGGGAGTTTCCCTTCCGCTTCCAGGATCTGCGCTCTGGCTTCCTTGCTGATGATGGCCTGGAAATCGCGGACGATCATCGGGAACGGATGCGGGCCGACGGCCGATCCCATGATGTAGTAGGTGTCGTCCAGACGTCTCGTCCATTCGCGGAGCGTTTCGCTGACGGCATCCTTCAGTGTCATGGTCCCGGAGGTGACGGGATGGACCTTGGCGCCGAGGAGACGCATGCGGTAAACATTCAGTGCCTGACGCTCGGTATCTTCCTTGCCCATGAAGACTTCGCATTCCATGCCGAAGAGGGCAGCGGCCGTTGCGGCAGCTACGCCGTGCTGGCCTGCGCCGGTCTCGGCAATGATTCTTGTCTTGCCCATTCTCTTGGCAAGGAGTGCCTGGCCAAGGACGTTATTGATCTTGTGGGCGCCTGTGTGGTTGAGGTCTTCTCTCTTGAGATAGATCTTCGCTCCGCCCAGGTCTTCACTCATTTTCTTGGCATAGTAGAGGAGCGAGGGGCGGCCTGTGTAATTCCTGTTCAGGTCGTCGAGTTCCTTATTGAAATCCGGATCATTCTTGTACTTTTCATACGCTTCCTCGACCTCGAGGACTGCATTCATCAATGTTTCCGGGACATACTGTCCGCCGTGCACGCCGTAGCGTCCTTCTCTTTTCGTCATACCTTTCATCCTTTCCGCAGGCCCGACCGGGCCAAAAGACGGATTACCGCCTGTATTTTCTCTTTATCTTTCATGCCGTCCGTTTCAACGCCGCTGTTCACGTCGACCGCGAAGGGCCTTGCGATGCGCGCTGCCCGGACGATATTTTCACAATTCATGCCGCCCGCCAGAAGGAATGGCTTCCTTACCGCTCTGGCGAGATTTGGATCGATGCGCTTTCCTGTGCCGCCTCTCTTCCCCATGACTTTCGCATCAAGGAGAAGGGCATCGGCCGGCGAATCGTTCCATGGAAGAATGTCTTCCTCGCTTCCTGCCCGGATGGCTTTCCAGATGGGAAGTCCTGTCCTTTCCTTCACTTCGCGGATCGTTTCAAAATCCTCATCCCCGTGGAGCTGGATGACGGAGAGATGGGTTTTCTTTGCAATGTCTGCTATGGTCTCTGCCGTTTCATTCACAAAGACGCCGACCGCCTTGATCCGTGGATCCAGCAAACTGATGAGGCCGGCCGCTTTATCGGGCGTCACCTTCCTCGGGCTTCTTGCAAAGATGAAGCCTGCGTAATCGGGAAGGGCATCGTTTAAGAAATCGATATCCCTTTCCCTTGAAATCCCGCAGATCTTGCACTGGACCCGTGGCTCTTCCCCGATGAACTCAGCAAGTTTTTCTGCCTTGTCCTCGGCCTTCATCATGGCTTCCCCGATGAGGAAATTTCGGATGCCGGCCGCAAGGAACTCTTCGATGTCTTCCCTCTTCTGTATGCCGCTTTCTGCAATGAAGAGGGTATCTTCGGGGACCAGCGAATGCAGCCTTGCTGCGCGGGTATTGTCGATGGAGAAATCACGGAGGTCTCGGTTATTGACGCCTATGATTCTTGCCCCTGCGAGGACGGCTCTCCGTATTTCTTCTTCCGTCCTTGTCTCGACAAGCGCCGAGAGGCCGAGGCCTTTGGCCGTCCGGATGAACCTTGTAAGCTCTTCATCCGTCAGAATCGAAACGATGAGGAGGATGGCCGAGGCGCCCAGGAGCTTGGATTCGTAGATCTGGACTTCGGATACGATGAAGTCTTTCCGAAGGATCGGAATCTGCACTGCGCGGGAGATTTCCTTCAGGTAGAGCCCGCTTCCAAGGAAGTAGTCCGGCTCGGTCAGGACGGATATGGCGGCCGCCCCTGCCCTTTCGTAGTCCCTGGCTATTTCAAGGTAGGGAAAGTGATCAGCGATGATGCCTTTGGAAGGCGATGCTTTCTTGACTTCGCAGATGATGTTCACGCCTTCTGCCCGGAGATTTCTCTCGAAGGGAAAATCATGGACGTCTTCATCAAGCGCTCTTGCTATCGCCGCTTCCCTGATGCCTTCGCCGTCAGCTTCTTCCAGGACCCTGGCCCGCCGCCTCGCGCCTTCTGCCAGTGTGTCGAGGATCATTGTGCCGCCTCCCTTGAGAGTCTGATGAAGCGTTCCATGAAGGCAAGGGCTTTGCCGCTGTCGATGAGGTCCGCTGCCTTCTGGATGCCTTCAGCAAGGGACATGCCCTCTGCAAGGTGGAAGCTCATGCCAGCATTCAGGAGAACTGCATTTCTCTTCGGTCCCTTTTCTCCGGAGAGGACGGCTCTTGTGATTTCTGCATTTTCCCGGCTGTCCCCGCCCTTGAGGTCGCCCGGATGCGCAAGCTCCATGCCGTAGTCACGGGGATCTAATAGGTACTTCTGGAAGAGGCCGTTCTTGAATTCGCAGACGAGCGTCCTGTCGCAGGCGGTGATTTCGTCCAGCCCGTCCATGCCGTAGACGACAGCGCCTCTCTTGACGCCCAGGTTCGAAAGGACTTTAGCCATCGGTTCGACGAGCTTTTCTTCATAGACGCCCATGAGCTGCATCGTCGCGCCGGCCGGATTTCCAAGCGGTCCCAGGATGTTGAACACGGTGCGGAAACCGAGGGCTTTCCTGACCGGGGCCGCATACTTCATGGAACTGTGGTAGACGGGAGCAAACATGAAGCACATGCCTGCTTTCTTCAAAAGCTCGGTGTTTTCCTTGCCGGTCAAAGCCAGGTTGACACCGAGCGCTTCGAGGCAGTCCGCCGCGCCGCAGCGGGAGGAAACGCTCCTGTTGCCATGCTTGGCGACGGCGACGCCACCGGATGCGATGACGAAGCCGGATGTGGTGGAAATGTTGAAGGTGTCTGCTCCGTCTCCCCCGGTCCCTACGATTTCAAAGACTTCTCCTTCATGGGAGACCGGCACGCATGCGTCTCTCATGGCTCTGGCAAATCCTGTAATTTCCCCGACGGTCTCGCCTTTCAGTGAAAGAGCAGCCAGGAAGGCGCCGATCTGCGCTTCCGATGCTTTCCCGCTCATGATTTCCCCCATGGATTCTCTCGCTGTTTCAAATGGCAGTTCGCTGCCCTTTACGATGGTTTTGATTGCTTCCTGTATCATGATAGATTCCCCCTGATTCACTCATTCACTGCTGTAAGAAATTGCTAAGTATCGTTCCGCCCTTTGGCGTCAATATGGATTCCGGATGAAACTGGACGCCGTAGACTTTTCTTTTGCTGTCTTCGACGGCCATCACCTCGCCGTCATCGGAAACGGCTGTCACCGTGAGGTCTCCCGCAATCGTTTCCGGGTCGATTGCAAGAGAGTGGTATCTGGCCCCTTCGAAGGATGTCCCGAGCCCTTCAAAGAGCGGCGTTTCTTTGATGATTTCTATGTCTGAGGATTTCCCGTGAAGGATTTCCCGAGCGCTTATGACCTTTGCCCCGTAGACTTCGCCGATCGCCTGATGGCCTAGGCAGACGCCTAATATCGGGATTTTTCCCCTGAGCTTTTCAATCACTTCTTCGTAGACGCCTGCATTTTCCGGCCGCCCCGTTCCCGGTGAAAGGATGATGTGGGAAGGATTGAGATTTTCTATTTCCTTCACGGTGAGCTCGTCGCTCCGGATGACTTTGATGTCCGAAGAAAGGCTTCCTACGAGCTGGTAGAGGTTGAAGGAAAAGCTGTCGTAATGGTCAATGAGTAAAATCATAATCCCCCGCCTCCTGTCCTTTCCTGACTGCTTCAATCATGGCTTCTGCCTTGTTCCTTGTTTCCCTGTATTCGCTCTTCGGAACGCTGTCCTTGACGATGCCTGCGCCGGCTCTCACGAATACCCGTCCCCCTTTGGCGGCTGCCATGCGGATGCCGATGCACATGTCCATATTTCCTGTGAGGCTCAGGTATCCGACGGCGCCTGCGTAGACGCCTCTAGGCGATTTCTCCATCCCGTGGAGGATTTCCATCGCCTTGATCTTTGGCGCTCCTGACATCGTGCCTGCCGGAAGCGCGGCGGCCAGGGCATCGAGCGCATCCTTTCCTTCCTGGATCGTCCCCGTGACCAAGGAGCAGAGGTGCATCACGTGGGAGAAGCGCTTCACTTTCCGAAGCTCCCTCACCCTGACGGATCCGAAGCGGCTGATCTTTCCGATATCGTTCCTTCCCAGGTCGACCAGCATATTGTGCTCGGCAAGTTCCTTCTTGTCACTGACCAGCCTTTCTTCGAGTGCTTCGTCTTCCTCGTCTGTCTTTCCCCTTGGCATCGTGCCTGCGATCGGGAAGGTTTCAAGCTCGCCGCCCGTCAGCTTGATGAGCGTCTCGGGCGATGCACCGGCGAGCTCTATGTCGTGGCCTGAAAGGTAGAACATGTAGGGCGAAGGATTGATTGTCCGAAGCACCCGGTAAGCATTGAGGAGGCTTCCTTCAAAAGCGGCGCTCCTGCCGTTGGAAAGGACGGCCTGGAAAATGTCTCCGTCATGGATCCGCTGCTGGATTTCTCTGACGAGCGCTTCGTACTCTTCTTCGGTGAACTCGTCTTTGAAATCGCTGAGGAGCTTTCCTTCCGGAATGTCCGCTTCCTTTCCATAAGCGATGAGCTCTGCCATTTCATCGAGCTCCCTCACCGCTTTTTCGTAATTCGTCTCGATCTCGCTCGTGTCGACGTTTGTGATGAGGATGATCGTTTTCCTGTAATGGTCGAATGCGATGACCTTGTCAAAAAGCATGAGGTCCGCATCGTTGAAGGAAATATCCGGTTCCTTTTCCTTCTTGAAATAGAGTTTCTTCTCCGAGTACCTCGCGTACTCATAGGCGAAGTATCCGACAAGCCCGCCGGTAAATGTTGGCATGCCCGGGATTTCCGGAGAGTGGTATTCGTGAAGGACTTTCCTGATGACGGAGGCCGGGTCGTCTGTCTCAAATGTTTCTGTGACGGCGCCCTTGACGGTCATCTTTCCGTTCTTCACGAAGAGCTCAAGCTTTGGATCATATCCCAGGAAGGAATAGCGTCCCCATCGCTCGGTATTGTCCGCGCTTTCGAAGAGGAATGCTGTCCTGCTGACTTTCTTCAGGACTCTCAATGTCCCGATGACAGTGCGGACATCTGCGAAGATTTCCTTAGCGATCGGAACTCTTCTGTAGTCTTTCGCATAGGCTTTGATTCTTTCCAACTGTTCCATCCTGTTTCTCCTTTCCGCTTCCGGATAACAAAAAAGACCCGCCCTCGACAAAAGTAAATTTGTCAAGGACGGGTCTCTATTTCAAAGTCCGGATGCCCGGTACTCATTCATATACACTCGCGGTACCACCTTAATTGGATTTCTCCCTCTCTCGCAGGGTACTAACATACCCCTCATCAATAACGCAGATGATGCGTCGCTGAATACTAGGGATTTCTCCTTTTGACAGCGCCCTCGGCGGTCCATTTAACGGGCTGCGTACTGCGGGTTCCCATCAATCTCCGCTCTCTGGAAGTGCATTTCCTGTTTTTATCTCCGCCTCACCGGTTTGTAAGGTCTTTATTCAGTTTCTTAAGTAATTTCCTTAAGTTGGTTATGATATTACGCTCAACGCAAATGCTTGTCAAGAAAAATTTTTGTAAAGAAATAATTCAGTCCCTCTGGATCGTGCGGAAACGGCGGTGCGGATGATAGAGCTGCCAGTGGTAATGGATGGCAAGAAAACGGAGGAGCAGGACGAAGGCAAAGGAAATCCAGGAGGCGAGCGGCGTGCCCAATGGCTCTCTCAAAGCGCAGAGGAGAAGGCCGCCTGCAATCGATGCGATGGCATAGACGTCCATGTAAAGGACGACGGGCATGCGGCGCGCCATCATATCGCGGATGATGCCGCCTCCGACAGCGGTGATGAGCCCCAGCATAACGGGAAGGACGATGTCGTAGCCAGGATAGCGGTAGAACGCAGTGAGCGCCCCTGTCACGGTGAAAGCGGCAAGGCCGATCGTATCGGACAAGTGGTACAGGATCGTGATGACCCATTTCCCTCTCTTCGGGATGCGGAAAAGAGGATAGCCGAAGCCGACGACAAGCGCCGTCACGATCGACACGATGAGCCCTTCCGGAGAACGGAGGACTGATGGCGGCGTGATGCCACAGAGGACATCGCGGATCATTCCCCCGCCGACCGCCGTCATGACGGAGAGCACCGTGATGCCGAAAATATCCATTCTTTTGTAGAGCCCGACAGCAGCGCCGGAAAAAGCAAAGGCAATCGTCCCTGCCATTTCGAAAATCAGCCAGGTAGTAATCATGATGTCCTCCTTCCACGAGAATTTATTTTTCATTATACATCAGGCGGCGGAAAAAGCATAAAAAAGAGCCGTGAAAATGACGGATCATTTCACAGCTCTTTCTTTGTTTTGCACCTTTTGTCCGGTTCGAAGAGTTTCATCGTCCGTTATGGGAATTAACTCTATTCCCGCCAACTATAGCAGGATGTAGGTAATGTTGTAGCAGAGGGTTACGAAGAGGTTGGAGAGCGGGCTCAGGAATTTGTTGGCAACGCCGGAGAATACAACGACCATGAGGATGATGAAGCCGTATTGTGCGTTGAAGTTTTCAAATTTCCAGGAGAGTTCGCCAGGAAGAAGCATGCTGACGACTTTGGAGCCGTCGAGCGGCGGGACCGGGATGAGGTTGAAGAAGGCGAACCATACGTTGTAAAGCATGATCCAGTAAAGGAACTGGTATCCGCCCATGCCGAGCATGCCGAATCTCTGCAAGAGCCCCATGAGAAAGATGGAAATGAAGCAGAGAAGAAGGTTGCCGCCGGGGCCTGCCAGGGATACTTTGAGGACGCCGGAGCGGTAGTTTTTGTAATAGCGCGGGTCGATCATGACGGGCTTCGCCCAGCCAAATCCGCAGAGGACAAGCAGCAGCGTGCCCACAGCATCAAGGTGCGCCAGCGGGTTCATCGTCAGACGGCCCGTGGCAGAAGGCGTGGGATCTCCGAGCGAGTCGGATACGACGGCGTGCGCGTATTCATGGAAGGAGAGCGCCAGAAGAAGCGCTGGTACGCGGTAGATCAGCGTAGACAGGTCAAGAAAATCGAACATAAGTGTACTCCTTTGGAAAATGCATCATTCAATGGTAAATCATTCTTATTATATCATGAATGAAACCGCCCCGCCGATTGTCACTTCAGGATATTCATGAAGACCATGAGGACGGATGCATTCAGGAAATCGACGACGAAAGCGCCGATGAGCGGAATGACGAAGTAAGCGGTATGCGCCGGGCCGAATCTTTCGCACATGGCGTTCATATTCGCGATGGCGTTCGGTGTGGCACCAAGGCCGAAGCCGCAGCTGCCGGATGCCATGACGGCTGCTTCGTAATTTCTTCCCATGACGCGGAAGATGACGAAGTAAGCGAAGAGGCCCATGATGGAAACCTGCACGATGAGCGTTGCAATCAGCGGAATAGCAAGGTCTGCCAGCTGCCAGAGTTTCAGGCTCATGAGCGCACAGGAAAGGAATACGTTCAGGCAGATGCCGCCAAGGACTTCACTTTCCCTCTGGTAGCATCCGAAAAGCCCGGTCATGTCGGAAATATTCCTGATGACGGCAGCAACGAGCATGGCACCGATGTATCCCGGGAATACGAGACCGATATTGATGAAGAACTGGCTGACATATGTGCCAAGCCCCATGGCAAGGAGGAGCTGTCCGAAAGCGTACATGAAGCGGTCCATATTGAGGTAAGCGGCTGCATCATCACCTTCGATTTCATGTTCCGTGCGGTTTTCCGGGACTTCATCTCCGTTTTCATCTTCATCGGATTTCAGATGGAAGCGACGGATCAAAAGCTCTCCGACCGGGCCGCCAAGGAAACTCCCCGAGACAAGGCCGAAGGTAGCGGCAGCAAAAGCAATCGTTGTCGCATCCTTAAGACCCAGTGCTTCAAGGACAGGACCGAAGGAGCCGGATGTGCCGTGACCGCCGACAAGCGGTATCGAACCATCTGCAAGACCCATGAGCGGATTCAGCGAGAAGGCATTGGCAAAAGTGACACCGACCAGATCCTGAATGACAATCAGGAGGAAGACAAGAAAGGCCATCTTGACGACAAGGAGTCCGCCCTTCTTGATGAGACGGATGCTTGCCATGTAGCCGATACTGGTGAAGAAGAGCATCATGCACCAGTTCTGCATGACGGTATCCTGCGAATAGTTCCAGATGCCCTGCGTGTAAAGGATGCAGTTCACGATCGAGAAAATCGTCCCGCCGATGACAGGCGCAGGAATGCAGTATTTCCTGAAAATGCTGACCCTGTCCTTCAGGAAGCTTCCCAGGAAAAAGACGGCGACAGCGGCTGCCAGCGTCTGGTACAAATTAAGTTCTATTGTCATAGTATTCCTTCTTTCTATGATAAGTTGTATTTGCTATGCACATTTTGCAAGTATAGCCTAAATAAGAATGATTTGCAAGCATCAGTGCCGGATGGCGGGAGCGGTGCGAAGGCGCCCCGGGTATAAAAAGCAATAAAAAAGGAGGCCCTTCCGAGTCTCCTTATAAATTGTAAAACAGCGTGGATGATCATTCATCTACGGGGTGAAGGCCCTGGATTTCTTCCATGACCTGATGTGTCGTAAGGCGGCCGAATGCGGAAACTTCACGGATGAAGTCCGCTCTGGATTTTTCGCTGTGGAAGTGCGCATCAAGAAAGAAGCGGTATGCGCCGTCCACGCGGTAGCAGTGGAAAATATGGTATTCTGTATGTTTCATGAATTCGAGGAAGCCTTCCCTCGTCTTCTCATCTGTCACGAGCTCGAAGACGCAGTGGATCGTGTAGCCGAAGAGCGGACAGTTCACGTTCACCGTGTAGCGCTCCACGACGCCCAAGTCCTGCAGCCTTGCAATGCGGTTCTTCACGGCCTGGCTCGTCATGAAGACTTCCTTGCCCAGCTCTGTCATAGAAATGCGTCCGTTCTTTCGAAGGGCGTGGATGATTTTCATATCCGTCTCATCCAGTTCCTTCGGAATCATCTCCCACATAGTTTCCTCCCCAGGTCACTAAAAAAACCGCGGCACGAAGCCGCGGCTCTTGATTACCTTAATCCGAAGACTCTTGCCAGAATTCCGACTCGTCTTGTCTTGCGGGCTGTCTCTGCCCATACCGCCGTCTGATGATCGGCGGCTCTTACTTTATATTCACGGTATTCACGGTAGGTTTCCATATTGACCAGAATGGTGCAGCAGCGGCTGCCGCCATAACGGAGACGAAAAAGTCTTTCATCCGATGCCGGCGGAATTTCAAGGCCCTTTTCTTCCATTTCCAGAAGAGAGGCTGCCAGAGCTTCCCTTGCCTTTAGAACTGCTTCCTCAGCAGTGCGCCCCTGCGCCTGACATCCATTCAGATCCGGGAATATGACAGAGAAAATTCCTCCTTTTGCATCATGCTTGACTATTGCAGGATAGAAATATTCCATCACAAATCCCCTTTCCAGTGAATACGTTGACGTGCTCTTTACACCGTTATTATTCTATACCATTTGGCTCGATAGTTCCAATACAAATTACGGTTTTTTCGATAAAATTTTGTTACAACTCTGAATTTTTTTAATCTTTCTTTCTCGTTATCGAAGAATATAAATACAGATTTAGGGATTTTAACCCGTTTTTGTCAAGACATGGAAAAAGGCTGCGGCAAAATGTTTTTGCATTTTGCCGCAGCCCCTTCTGATTACAGGTCGAGGTTCGTTACATCCTTGGCGTGTTCTTCAATGAAGAGACGTCTTGGTTCTACTTTGTCGCCCATGAGGATGGTGAAGAGGCGGTCTGCTTCTACAGCATCGGTCAATTCGACTTTCAGCATGACGCGCTGTTCCGGGTTCATGGTGGTGTCCCAGAGCTGTTCCGGGTTCATTTCGCCAAGACCTTTGTAACGCTGGATGGCGCATCCGTCGATGCCGATCTTTGCGAGAAGCTTGTTCTGTTCATCGTCGTCATAGGTATAGTATTTCTGACGGCCTTTACGTACCTGGTACAGCGGAGGCTGAGCGATGTAGACATGACCTTCAGTGATGAGCGGTTTCATGTAGCGGTAGAAGAATGTCAGAAGCAGTGTTCTGATATGAGCGCCGTCGACATCGGCATCGGTCATGATGATAATCTTGTAGTAACGGAGTTTCTTGATATCGAAGTCTTCGCCTACGCCGGTGCCAAAGGCAGTGACCATGGTACGGATGGCGTCGGAATTCAGGACTCTGTCAAGGCGTGCCTTTTCGACGTTCAGGATCTTGCCGCGGAGCGGAAGGATAGCCTGGAAACGGCGGTCACGGCCGGTCTTTGCAGATCCGCCTGCGGAGTCACCTTCGACGATGTAGATTTCAAGGAAGCGCGGATCTTTTTCCGTGCAGTCGGCCAGCTTGCCCGGGAGGCTGGATACTTCAAGCGCATTCTTTCTGCGGGTGAGTTCTCTTGCTCTCTTGGCTGCTTCCCTGGCGCGGGATGCGGTGATGCCCTTTTCAATGACAGCGCGTGCTTCCTGCGGATGTTCTTCCAGGTATGTCTTCAAGCCTTCGGAAACAATGTTGTCGACGATGCCCTTGACTTCAAGATTGCCCAGCTTCGTCTTCGTCTGGCCTTCGAACTGCGGGTTCGGAACCTTGACGGAAATGACGCAGGTCAAACCTTCTCTGACGTCGTCGCCGGACAGGTTGTCTTCGTTCGGCTTCAGGAAATTGTTCTTTCTAGCATAATCATTGATGACACGGGTGAGCGCAGCTCTAAAGCCTGCCAGGTGCATGCCGCCTTCGACGGTATTGATGTCGTTAACGAAGGTGTACATGTTTTCCGTGTACCCGGTCTGGTACTGCATGGCAATGTCGACAATGACCTTGTCCTTTTCGCCTTCAAATGCAATAACGGATGGATCGACGAGGTCCTTGCCTTCGTTCAGGAACTGGACGAATTCGGTGATGCCGCCGGCATAGTGGAACTGTTCGCTTCTGACAGCGCCGTCTCTGTGGTCTTCCAGAGTAATGACGAGACCCTTGTTCAGGAAGGCCAGCTCTCTCATGCGGACCTTCAGTGTGTCATAGTCGAAGTCGACGCCTTCCTTGAAGATTTCAGCGTCCGGCTTGAAGGTGACGCTTGTGCCTGTTTCATCTGTCTTGCCATAGGTCTTCATCGGCTGGGTCACAATCCCGCGGGACAGTTTCATTTCATGGAACTCGCCCTCTCTCTTGACGACGACCTTCATCCATTCGGACAAAGCGTTGACGACAGAAATACCGACGCCGTGCAGGCCGCCGGAAATCGGGTAGCCGTCGCCGCCGAATTTGCCGCCTGCGTGGAGGACTGTCAGTACGACTTCCATGGCGGGCTTTCCTGTTTCGTGCATGCCAGTCGGGATGCCGCGGCCGTTATCGGTAACGGTGCAGCTGCCGTCGTCATTCAGGACGACTTCGATGTGCGTGCAGTAGCCTGCCAGCGCTTCGTCAATACTGTTGTCGACGACTTCGTAGACCAGATGATGCAGGCCGCGTGCCGATGTGGAGCCGATGTACATGCCAGGACGCATGCGGACCGCTTCCAGTCCTTCCAGTACTCGTATATCCTTGGCGCCGTAATCGCTCTTGCCGTTCTCTTCGGCGTGCCGGTCCTGAATTTCATGAATGTCTTCAGCCATACAACTCTCCTTCACATAAAAACGCAGCGGCCTATAATGATGCACCACTGCCAACAGATATCCTATATTTTTCTGATATACAGCTTGTGTAATTATTATACCATATTTTAAGAAATACCGCACTCAGAGACTTTGGAAAGGCATCAGGAAAGATATTTCCCTTTTTATCCTTCGATTGGCAGGAAAAAGCCTTTTAAAATCATCAGGGGCCATTTCTTCCCATTTTCCCCTTTTCTTTTCCTATGATACAATAAAGAACAGAATATCCACGGGAAATATCCCGTTTTCAGGGAAGGAATACAATGAAACGACTTTTCATGCTTATCGTTCTGGCCTGCGCCGTCTACTGGGGTTTCTCTCAGGGAAGCGGCATCGAGAAGTACATTCCGGCCAGTCTTACAGGAAGCGCGCCCAAAGCGGCTTCTTCTGCGCCTTCATCCGCCAAGAAGGATGACTCCCTCTACGGCGAGGTGACGGACATGGTTTCCACCTTCGCATCCGGCGTGACAGGAACGACGGATTCCGGCAAGGTCACAGTCAATAAATCCAAGGGCGCACCGAATGCAACGGTCGCCAAGGAGCAGGACATCCAGACGCTCCGCCAGGAATACCACGACCTCACGAATTTCAAGGAAGCGCTCGAATCCCGCGTCCACCGCGAGAACTTCGTTCCATTCAAGGACATCCCGCAGTACCTCATCGACGGTGTCGTTGCGACCGAAGACCGCCGCTTCTATGACCATGGCGCCATGGATCCGATCGGCGTCGCCCGCGCGATGGTGACGAACTACATGGCAGGCGAAACGCTCGAAGGCGGCAGCACGATCGACCAGCAGACGGTCAAGAACATTTTCCTCTCGCCGGAGCGCACAATGAGCCGCAAGATCGAAGAGCTCGCCCTTGCCGTCCAGCTTGACCGCTACTACACGAAGCAGGAAATCCTTGAGCTCTACCTCAATACCATTTACTTCGGTCACGGGGCATACGGCCTCAGGGAAGCCAGCCACACGTACTTTGGCAAGGAGCCGAAGGAGCTCGACCTTTTCCAGTGCGCCATGCTTGCAGGACTTCCGCAGGCGCCTTCTGCCTATGATCCCATCGATCACCCCAAGGCCGGCACCGAGCGCATGACCGTCGTCCTGACGCTCATGGCGCAGGAAGGCTACATCACGCACGAGCAGGCAGCGCATGCCGCCGCCAACTTATGGCTTCGCTAAGGGAAACTTCTTCCCGCGGCTTTTGAAAGCCTCTTCTATGAAACGACCGATCATACTCCACCGTTCAGCACTTTTCTGGTACCCGAAGGAAATCTCGTACTTCCCGTCCTCGAAGGTGATGCGGTGGAGTTTTTTTTGCGCGCTTCTCGGAAGGAGCTTCTCCGCCAGACTTTCGGGGCAGAAGTAAGCGCCGGCCCCGTCCACGCAGAGCTTCAGCATCGTGCCCATGCTTTCCGACTCGACAGCAATGACGGGATCGATAGCGGCGTCCCTGAAAAGGCGGCGTGCAAGAGCCCCCGTGATGTCGCTCTCGCTGTTCAAGAGGAAGGGACATTCGGCAAAGGATTCAGGAAGCTCCCTGTTTCTTTCAGAAAGGGAAGAGAGGATTTCTTCCTTCTTCTCTCCCCAGAGCGCCTCCGCCAGATCATCGGAGAGGTAGAGGACGGAATACTCTTCGGCAAAGGGAATACATGGGATGCCGGGAAGCGCTTCCGGCGCACGGGCGAGGACGAGGTCGATCTCATCTCTTGCCAGTGCTGTCCAGAGCATGTCATTTGCCATTTCGACAAGGCGGATGCGGATGCCCGGACAGGATTTCCGGAAGGATTCAATGACGGGCGTAAGGACGACCTGCCCTCTTGAAGGAGCAACGCCGATCCGAAGCGTCCCCCTCCCCATGCCGGCCGCATCGGTCAGCTCTCTTTCAAGCGCCATTTCATTTCTGCGGATGATCCTGGCATAGCGGTAGAAGACGCGGCCTGCGTCCGTCAGCTCAAGCGGCACATGGCGGATGAAGAGTTTGGCGCCTGATTCCTTCTCAAGCCCTGCCACATGCGCGGAAAGTGTCTGCTGCGTCACGTGGAGCTTTTCCGCTGCTTTCGTGAAGCTCCTTTCTTCGGCCAGCACGACGAAGTATTTCATGGATAGAAAATTCATAGGCCCTCCTGTTACAACTATATACTTGTATTATAAACAAGAATTAACAGTTTTTAAATGGTTATGCGCCTTATTATAATTAAAGACAGATAAAGAAAAATAACGGAACTCGGAAGGCCCGGTCTCCGGGCGCATGTGAGGGGGTATGCATTTTGGCAAAGGTATGGAAAATTCTCATAGGGCCGGCATCATTCTTCTTGTCGGCTTTTCTTCTTTGGGGCACGTTCACGCCCGCGGCCTCGTTCGCCATCGCAACGGCCGTCTGGATGGCGCTCTGGTGGATCATCAGGCCTGTATCTATTTACGTCACAGCCTTCGTGCCGATCGTCGTCAATGCCTTCTTCAACCTGATCCCGAATTCCCACGTCATCAGCCAGTACTTTTCGGAAATCGCCGTCCTGCTCTTGGGATCCGATCTCATCTGTCTGACATGGACGACGACGGGCCTCGACAAGCGCGTGTCGGTCAAAGCGCTCTGCTTCATCGGGACTTCGATGAAAAACCAGATTTTCGTCTGGTTCCTCGCATCGACCGTCCTTTCCATTTTCCTTCCAAACGTCGTCGTGGCCGCTATCTTCTGTCCGATTGCCGTCGCCATGCTGCGCTCGGTCGGCGAGGATGACGTGACGGAAAGCCGCATGGCGCTCCCGATCCTGCTTGCCATCGGCTGGGGAAGCGGTATCGGCGGTTTCGGCTCGCCGATCGGATCCTCTGCGAACCTTGTCGCCGTTTCCTACATCGAAAAGCTGACCGGCCATGAATTCATGTACTATGACTGGGTCATCCGTTTCCTTCCGCTCCTTGCGATCGTCTTCCTCCTGAACCTCATCTTCCTCTGGCTCATCCCGGCTCCGGCCAAGGACCTTCCGGGGACGCGCGCTTACTTCCGTGAAATGTACAGCAAGTTCGGCACCATGAGAAGGGGCGAGAAGATCGGCCTTTACCTCTTTATATTAGCGACCGCCCTCGCCTTCATCCGTCCGCTCTTCGCTTCATTCCTTCCTGCCATGAAGCCTGCTTACGTCTTCCTCGTCATCGGCATGCTGATGTTCTTCCTGCATGATGAAAATGGCAAGACGATGCTTGACTGGCAGTACGCAGAAAGCCACGCCATGTGGGGCATGATTTTCCTCTTCGCAAGTGGTCTTGCTTTGGGCCGTCTCGTCATTGAAACGGGCGCCATCGACCGCCTCGCTGTCATCATCGTAGGCCTCCAGCTTCCGCCAGGACTCATGACCATGGCTATTTCCTGTACCTTCGCCTGCTTCCTCTCCGAACTTTCGAGCAACACGGCCGCCGCTTCGATTTCCATCCCTGTCGTGACCGGCATCACAGGCGTCATGGGCGTCAACCCCATCCCGTATATCCTGGGGACCATCGTTGCCGCCAACTGCGCATACATTCTCCCCGTTTCCACAAGAGCGATTCCAGTCGGCTACGGTTTGAATCCATCGCTGCAGATCAAGTACGGCATCCGCCTTTCCATCCTGACCTGCGCGACGACCATCATCATCTGCACGCTCTTCATGAATTATTCGCCGCTCTTCAACGAGCTGTAAATTTGCCCCCAGCGTCTCTTTAATGACTATATCCGGCGTAATGGAAATGACAATCATGACAAGAGATGTAAGAAGGACTTTCATGCGGACATGCTTGATCAGGATGATAATACTCAGCATCATGGGAATAAAGACGAAAATGCCATTATTCCGGAGCATCATCATCCCAATGCCGGCAAGCGCATAAAGATATTTGTTCGATTCCCACGCATTTTCCTTGTATCCGGATACAAAAGATGTCATAAGCGGAACCCAGAGGAGAATCACTGCGGAAAAAGGGACATCCTTCACGTTGGAAAACGACATATTGACAATCATAGGAAGGAATCCGTAATAAAGTGCCAGTCCCCAGGAAAGCCACATGCGGCCGGTCTTTCTGTATACCCAGGAAAGGGTATAAGAGATAGCGCAGGCAAAAAGAAACATCTGCACAACGGATATGAACGCAAGTCCGTAAGACGCACTTCCCGTCAGTTCTTTGGAAAGCTCCGTCGGCCCGTAAACGGCCATGCAGTAAATAAATGTATGCTGCCCGGCCGCCCAAATGCCTGCTCTCATGATATCCGTCGTATCATTCATTCCTGTTCCCGGATAAAACACGAGAAAGAAGGGCATCCATGCCAGAAAAAGAAATGCTGCAATCAGCGCAAAAGGCGCATCGAGAGGACTGCCTCCAGGTCCTTCCTTTTCCGAAATCGGAGGAATTTTCTCAAGCAGCCGGAGAAGCAGCGTAAGTACGATGAAAGTGGCAGCGCCTGCCGCCAGAACCATAGGTATATCTTCAACATGAAGCAGCCTTACCCTGTTCCACGGATTGGAAAAAGGGTGCCAGCCGATTTTGTATGTGTAAAACTCACAAAAGCCCATGAGCAGCGCAATAAATCCAGTCAGTGCCGTCAGCCATGGTCTTCCCTGATGAGTCATGTCATCACCTCTTGCCTTTAAATGTAACCTATATTATACAAAATTTTATAAGAAGTGTCGAAAACAAAGGCGATCATCCATGGACGCTTTATGAAATCAGTCCATTCCTATGGTATAATAAAAAAATAGAGAAATTTCGGTATTTGGAAATCGGATTTCTGAAAGGAGTATATGATGAATAGAGAAGAAAGAGTAAGAGCCGCTCTGGCTTCCAAAGATGTAGACCGTGTTCCGGTCGCTACCTGGATGCATCTTTCCCAGTTTGATCAGGACCCGATCTCTCTGGCAGAAGCAGAAGTTGAGCTGACAGAAAAATATGATTTCGATTACATCAAAATGATGCCTTTTGGATTGTACAGCACACAGGACTTTGGCAATCAGCTGACGATCTACTGTGATCCTTATGAAGAACCAATCGTTAAAAGATTCGCCATCCAGAGCCCTGCTGACTATGATGCATTAAGAGCGATTCCTGCCATTCAGGGTACATATGGCAAGCAGATTGAATTTGCAAGGGAACTGATCCGCCGCCGTACACCGGGCACCCCCTGCATCCAGACAATCTTCAGCCCATTCTCTACCTTGAAGAAAATGGCCGGCGACCGTCTGCTGAAAGATATGATTTTCTATCCTGAAGCCGTTCATCATGCACTGGCTGCCATCACTGCAACCACACTGGATTTTGTCAGCTACAATATCGATGCCGGTGTCGATGGCTTCTTCTTTGCCACACAGAATGCCGTCCGCACGATGATGTCACCTGACCAGTTTCAGGAATTCGGCGCATTCTATGACCTGCAGGTCATCAAATCCTATGCGAAGAAAACCTGGTTCAATGCTGTTCATATCCATGGCGAAGACATTTACTTCAATGAAGTCGCCTCATATCCGGTCAATGCCATCAACTGGCATGACCGCCACACCTGGCCGACACTGAAAGAAGCCAGAAATCTGACTGACAAATGCCTCATGGCAGGCATTAAATCTGCTCCTTACTTCGTAGACGGAGTTCTCCAGTATGACGATATCGTCCTCGATGGAACCCCGGAAGAAATCACTGCGCATGTCAAGGATGCCATCGAACAGGTGGATGGCAAAGGCCTGATCTTAGGGCCAGGCTGCGTCGTCAATCCGAAAGCTTCCGAAGAAAACCTCCGCGCTCTCCGCAAAGCAACTGAACTTTAATAAAAAAATAAATGAAGGGGCTGTGACAAAATG
>NZ_FR896430.1:30828-30962 GCF_000435155.1 Dialister sp. CAG:357
TCTTTTTCTATTGGAATATTCGATTGGAGGATTATCCCACCCAAGTGTTTCGGGGCTTATAGGACATTTCGTGTTGGTTTTAATGCCGATGGAACCCGTATTTATCGGGCTCCATCGGCATTTTAAGATTTTCA
>NZ_FR896431.1:0-202 GCF_000435155.1 Dialister sp. CAG:357
ATACAGGGGGCATGCTGATTTGCTCATCATCATTTCACTCTTTTAACAGAGTAAAATCCATCAAATTCTGTCTTGATTTTTCCCTTTAGGCAAAAAACCGGGGGGGGTGTAACTAAACTATGCCTCAAATGGCAGGTCGAGGCTAAAAAGGGCCTTTAAAGTGATTTTAGGAAAATTCATCTTCATGGAGGAAGTCTGAACT
>NZ_FR896431.1:244-2482 GCF_000435155.1 Dialister sp. CAG:357
CTGAACTCGTGATTTTTCTTAAAATTGATGCTTTAAGACAGCCTTTTGAAGGGTGGATTTTCATTTAAAAGGGGGTTCTGCGCAGAAATGGGCCTGGAAGATGGTATCCTCCCGGGAACAGGAAAATCTCGGGAAGGTATTCAAATGACAGATTGGACAGGATTGCATATGTAAAAATTTTATAGTATTCTGAATGCAGAACATACGCCCTGCGTATGGCATGGAAGAGCGAAGCGCGGTGAATACGGAGGCCATTCCCCTGCTTCATGACTCCGTTTCAAGAACATTCATTTTTTAAGGAGCAGGAATACGAAAAAAATTCTCGCACTCGCTGCCATGGCAGCACTCACCGCTGGCGTATCTGCATACGCTGCCAACCCGTTCTCTGATGTAACTCCGAATGACTGGGCTTACCAGGCAGTCGCAGACCTGTCTGAACAGGGCGTCGTTGAAGGCTATCCGGATGGCACCTTCAAAGGCGAAAGAAACATCACCCGTTATGAAATGGCGCAGATCATTGCCCGCATGCTCGCTAAGGAAGATCAGCTGAACGCCGCCAATCTGGGTGTCCGTGTTTCCAATCTTGAAAAGAAGGTAGGAAACCTTTCCTTCTCCGGCGATGGCCGTATGCGTTACCAGAACAAGGACGCAGGCGCCGCTGATAAGTGGGACGGCCGTATCCGCCTGAATGTAAAAGGACAGGTCAATGATTCCACCTACGTACAGGGCCGCCTTGATGCAGAAATGAATTTCAAGACGAGCGATGATACGAATGTTATTTTTGATCAGCTCTTCGTCAATCATGACTTCGGCGATGCTGTCACAGTCAGACTGGGCCGTCAGCCGGTTGTCATCGGCGACCAGAGCGGCTGGCTCTACGGCTTCCCATACGGCTATGACGGAGCTCAGGCTATGTTCCATCAGGGCCGCGTCAATCTGACTGCCGGCTATGGCCGCTTCAATAAGTCCGATTACACCGATGGTGTAAAAGATCAGGATGCATTCTTTGCCAAAGGTGACTTCGACTTCTCCGCTGCCAAGCTGAACCTGAACTATTTGAAATTCACCGGAGACAAGAAGGCAGACACCTTCGCCGGTTATGAAATCGCAGGCGCTGGCCTTACGATTCCTGTCGGAGATTTCCGCGTATTCGGCGAATACTGGAAGGATACAAACTGGAAGAACGGTTATGACACCGCATGGAATGCAGGCCTTGGCTATGGCAAGCTGAACGTGAAGAAACCGGGCTCCTTCGCCGCTGACGTAGCATACAACGGCGTCGATCAGGGCATTTACTTCGGTGGCACCGGCTATCAGACAAACGTCCTCTCTTACCTCACCGACTCTGGCACAAACGCTGATTGCGTGAAATACTGGAACGCCATCGCTGACGTCACCCTCCAGAAGAACGTCTACCTCCACGGCGAATACGCCTTCGACGTCAAGACAAACAGAGGAGACCACTCCGCGGCCGACGAAGACGCATGGACACTCTCCCTCAACTACGTATTCTAAAAGAAATTCAGAATTGGAAATACATAAAATTTAGAAAAGAAGCCTCCTTCGCAGGGGTTTCTTTTCTTATCGAAAAATCTAACATTCTGTTCTCAAAAAATGCATCATTTTTGCCTCTGCTGCCCTGAATCAGAAACGCAGGAGAAACTTATTTCTTCCTGTTATATGTGAAATAGAAAATAATTGTAAAAATATAAGAAATATTGGATATATTATGAATATTGTAAGACTGACCAACGCCTTAATGCATGTTAAAGAAAATTTCTTGAACAAGCAGAATTTACCGGTACTTTCGGACGTTTCACAGTAGTGACCTATGGTCAACTGAACAAAGATGTCAAATTTGTTTGCATGAGTAAATATTTTGTAGTATCTTTAAAAAATACTATATGTTGTCTCACATATGGTGGGAAGGAAAAGACAGCGCAGAGGAAACTCGGCCACTCGCGGGCTTCTTTACTTCCTTATAAGAGACATACCTTATTTCTTATATTTCTTTTAAGGAGCGAAGAATATGAAAAAGATCCTCGCAATCGCTGCTGTTGCAGCACTTTCCGCTGGCGTATCCGCATACGCTGCAAACCCGTTCTCTGATGTAACACCGTCCGACTGGGCTTACCAGGCAGTCGTAGACCTGTCCGAACAGGGCGTCGTTGAAGGCTATCCGGATGGCACATTCAAGGGCGAAAGAAACATCACCCGTTATGAAATGGCTCAGATCAT
>NZ_FR896432.1:0-29398 GCF_000435155.1 Dialister sp. CAG:357
TACACAGCGCCTGACTAATACCAGAGTGCTCTTTTGTAACAATAGATTTTCATAGTGGCAATTCCCTCTATGTTTAATCTTGGTCGAGTTCAATAATAGGTGCAATTTCGCCCAATGTTTTCCCGTTAAAGAAAGGCGTATTCATAACCTGATCAATATCTGTCATTTTTTCGTATTTATCTCCATGCCACACATCAAAATCATGGGCAGAAAACGGGTCAACTCCATATCTTTCCCCGTTATAGGTGAACGTTACCTCAGAAATAAGAGACTTGATTCTTTCTTTTAGCTCATCCTTTTTCATAATATATCACTGTTCTCCTTTCTCTATCGGTTAAATCCCTTTGGATTCTTCTAATCAGGTTACCGGGACTCATCATATATAATCATGTACATATTTGTCTTTTTTGTACTGATGTGTTTTAGAAATTCTGTGATAATTAATGCATTGTAACTGTAACTGTTTTTGCCTCTACCTTCATTTTATTCTCTATGAAATCAAAAGAAAAGACATAATAAAAGGGGCTGTGACAAAATGTGTAATCATTTTGTTGCAGCTCCTTTTTCTATTGCAATATTCCATTAAAGGATTATCTAACAAATGTATTTATTGGTTCTATATGAAAACCTCAAAACCTCGCTTTGCTCGAGAACTACTGTATTCCCCGGCTTCGCCGGGACCTTCTCCTTCGGAGCAAGGTTAACACCCTTAAACCTCGCTTCGCTCGAGAAAAGGAAGAAGTAGGGTTTTAACGGATTTTGTCACAGCCCCTCTATATTTTTATTAAGTTGAATCCTTAACGGGCCTTAATCATCGTCCCAGTTCGGGGGAACAGGTTTTAAATCATAAGGGAATGGATCATACCAACTACCAGCATAGTAGTCAGGCTTCCCGTCCTTTTTGTAAACTACGAAAGTAGGCCCTCCATAATGAGCGTAGTTAGGAGGATAGGGAGAAAATATAAATAGATCTTCAGCTTCATCATACTGCTTAACCTGTCGCCCCCGCATAATCATTAACTATCTTTATGGCTTCCTTCAGGCTTAGTTCCATTTTTACCTCTCCTTTCACAGATATCATTTAACATATCAGTATCAACAGCAAGATCATCAATACGTGCATATTCTATCTTTATCTTTATTTTACTCTTGTTCCAGTGAAAGGGAAATGATTGCTTCTACTGAGACATTAAAAAATGGCAAGGAAAAAGGACCTGTCCTCAGACAGATCCTCATTTGGCGGAGAGAGGGGGATTCGAACCCCCGTGACGGTATTCGCCGTCAACATGATTTCCAATCATGCACCTTAAACCGCTCGGACACCTCTCCATGCTGCTTTTCCCTGACCTTTCGGCCAGCCTGTATGAGCCGTGGTTTTCGGCTTTTTGGGCTCGTCAGTAACAACTGACTTAATCATTATACACATCAAAGCAGCATGTGTCAACGGAAAATTTACATTTTTTCAAAAATTTCCTGAAGTCTTTCGTTTTCGTTTGTTTCACCAAGGGCAAGGACGAGGAGAAGGCGGGCTTTCCAGCCGGAGAGGTCTCCGCCCAGGATGATGCCGCTTTCTTTCATGGAGAGGGCGCTTCCTTCGTAGCTGTATTCCTGCATGACGCTTCCAGAGGGGACGCGGGTGGTGAGGACTACGGGGATGCCCTGCTTGCGGAGGGCAAGGATTTCTTTTCTGCAGAGGGGCGGTACGTTGCCGCAGCCCAGGCCGTCTATGACGACACCTTTGACGCCTGCTTTTCCTGCGCATTTGACGATTTCTCCATCCATACCGGACCATGCGGAGATGAGCCAGACGTTTGGTTCGATGGTTTCCGGATGAAGTCTTGCATGGGGCATAGGTCTTCTTTCATAAATGATTTCCTTGCCATAGACAGCACCAAGGGGTCCGTAGTTCAGATCGCGGAAGGTGTCCGGATTGGTCGTATGGGATTTTGTGACGTCTTTGGCTGCGTAAATGCGGTCCTGCAGGCAGACGAGGACGCCCATGCCTTTGGACATGTCGTCAGCAGCAGTGCGGACGGCGGAGAGGATATTTTCCGGGCCGTCAGCAGAGAGTTCGGAAGCTCCTCTCATGGCGCCTGTGACGCAGACTGGTTTTTCTGTTTTCAGGGACATGTCGAGGAAGAATGCGGTTTCTTCCAGGGTATCGGTCCCATGGGTGACGACGAAGCCGTCTGCTTTCCCCTCTTCAGATAGTTTGTCGATCAGATGAGAGAGGTCGAACATTTTCTCTGCGCTCATCCAGCCGCTCGGCACGTTGGAGAATTCGACGACGGAAACGTCTGCCCAGTCAGAAAGTCCGGGAACGGCAGCTGCCAGATCTTCTCCAGATACAGCAGGAACGAGGCCGCCGGTTTCCGGGTCTTTTTTCATGGCAATGGTGCCGCCGGTTGTAATGACGATGATATGTTTTTTCATGATTTCATCCTTTCAATCGTTATCGGTTTTTATTATTGTATCACCGCCATACAGAGTCATCGCATGAGAAAAGGAGCGGATTTCTCCGCTCCCTTCCTCTGGATCGTGTTGCAACCTGTGAGGGTTGATATATGGCTACTGTTTTTTCTTTCCGCCCAGATAGGCCGCCATGACATCCGGGTTGCTAGCCACTTCCTGCGCAGGCCCCTCCATGACGATTTTGCCCGTCTCCATGACGTAAGCGTAATCGGCAATCTGGAGCGCTTTGCGGGCGTTCTGCTCAACCAAAAGAACAGTAGTACCCATTTTGTTAATGTCTTTGATTACATCAAAGATCTGCTGTACGACCAAAGGCGCAAGGCCCATGGAGGGTTCATCAAGAAGCATGACTTCCGGTCTGGCCATCATGGCGCGGCCGATGGCGAGCATCTGCTGTTCGCCGCCGGAGAGTGTGCCTCCGAACTGGTTTTGTCTTTCAAAAAGTCTGGGGAAGCGTTCGAATACCTTAGAGAGGTCTTCGCTGATTCCCGCTTTGTCTTTTCTCTGGAAAGCGCCGAGCTCCAGATTTTCACGGACGGACATGTTCTGGAGGATCTGGCGTCCTTCCGGTACGAGCACGACGCCGCCTCTGACGATTTCGAAGGGCTTCTTGCCGACGATAGATTCGCCTTTGAAGAGGACGTCGCCTGCGACTGGCTTCATGACGCCCATGATCGTTTTCATGGTCGTGGACTTGCCGGCGCCGTTGGCACCGATGAGTGTGACGATTTTTCCTTCCGGTACGGAGAGGTTGACGCCTTTCAGCGCTTTAATGTTCCCGTAGGAAGATTCAATGTTTTTCAGTTCAAGCAGCATCAGTTGTCATCCTCCTTCCCGAGGTATGCTTCAATAACCTGCGGATTGTTCTGCACTTCATCCGGCACGCCTTCAGCGAGTTTCTTGCCGAAGTTGACGACCATGACGCGGTCGCACAGGCTCATGACGAGCTGCATGTCGTGTTCGATCAGGACGATCGTGATGCCGAACTTTTCGCGGATATTTCTGATCAGTTCTGTCAGGGCAGCTGTTTCGCTGTCGTTCATGCCGGCTGCCGGTTCATCGAGGAGGATGAGTTTCGGCTTTGTTGCCATGGCGCGGGCGATTTCCAGCTTTCTCTGCTTGCCGTATGGAAGCTCGGTAGCCAGGCGGTCCGCATCTTTATCCAGGCCGACAAAAGCAAGGAGTTTCATTGCTTCTTCGCAGGCTTCTTTTTCTTCCTTCTGCTGGGAAGCGGTATGGATGATGCTGGCCAGGAGGCCGGATTTCATGCGGTCATGGACACCGACCAGGATATTTTCCAGTACGGTCATACCGGTGAAAAGGCGGATGTTCTGGAATGTACGGGCAATGCCCAGGTTGATGATCTGGTAAGGCTTCTTCCCTTCAATGGACTGGCCGTTGAAGATGACGTCGCCTTCGGTGACCTGGTAGACGCCTGTGATCAGGTTGAAAATGGTGGTCTTGCCGGCGCCGTTTGGTCCGATGACGCCATAGATTTCTCCTTCATCGACATGGAAGGACATATTGGAAACGGCTGTCAGGCCGCCGAACTGTTTAACGACATCTTTCATTTCGAGCAGCATTAGTCATCTCCTCCTTCCACTTTGACTGGTTTTGCTTTTCTGGAAAATTTAGAGGAAATCCATTTCATAGCATCATAGGACAGGATGCCGTCCGGGCGGAAGCCCATCAGGACGACGAGCATGATGCCGTAGATCATGTCTCTGTATTCAGAAAGAGCACGGAGGGATTCCGGAACGATGGTAAGGATGGCAGCGCCCAGGACAGAGCCCCAGAGAACGTTGCTGCCGCCGAATACGGTGTAAAGAAGGATGTCGACGACTTTGTGCCAGTCGAAATCGGTCGGTGTGATGAAGAATGTGGCATGTGCATAGAGTGCGCCGGCTACGCCTGCGAAGAATGCACTGAAGAGGAATGCCATCATTTTGTAGTAAACGACATTGATGCCTGTCAGGGATGCTGCGTATTCATCCGCTTTGACAGCTGCCATCGCGCGGCCCACGCGGGAGTGTTCCAGTCTGTACCAGAAGGTGACGATGGCGATGACGATGAGGAGAAGGACGATGCACATCAGGAACTGGCCGCCTGTCTGGGAGTCCATTTCCAGAGCATCGAGAAGGCCCCAGTCGCTGGCATAGTCAGAAAGCGTGGATGCCATGGACGGAATGCCGGAGAAACCAAGCGCGCCGTGCGTGATGGTCAGGTTTAATGCGATAACGCGGACGACTTCGCCAAAGCCCAGTGTCGCGATGGCCAGGTACAAGCCGCGCAGGCGGATGGTCGGAAGGCCGATGATCATGGCTACGAAAGCTGCCATGAGGCCGCCGCAGAAGATGCCAAGAGGCATCGGGAAACCGTAATCAGCCGTCAGGATGGCTGAAGTGTAAGCGCCGAAGCTCATGAGACCTGCATTGCCCAGGGAAAGAATGCCTGTGCAGAGGGTCATGTAAATCGTCAATGCAAGTATAATGTTGATGCAGACGAAAGTGAAGACCTGCAGGAAATACCCGTTCAATAACTCTTCCATTACGGTCTGCCTCCTTTCCCCGCTTTGGAGAATAACCCTTCAGGACGAAGGAACAGAATCAGGATGATCATGCCGAATGCGACAGCGTCCCTGTAGGAGGATGCGCCGTATGCGACGGTGAATACTTCTGCAATGCCCAGAATGAAACCGCCGGCCATTGCGCCTTCTACGTTGCCGAGACCGCCCATGATGAGGACTGCCAGGCCCTTGAGGCCCATAGCCGTGCCCATTGTCGGTTCGATGGCGTTGAAGGAAAGTCCGATCAGCACGCCAGCGGCTGCGCCCAGTGCGGATGCCAGCATGACGGTGAAGGTGATGATGCGGCCTGTGTTTATGCCAAGCAGGCCTGCTGTTTCAGCGTTTTCAGAAGTCGCTCTGACTGCTTTGCCGACTTTTGTACGGTCAAGTAGCAGTGTCAGGAGAACCATCAGGACAACGGCCGTGCCGAGGCTGATGATCTGGATGCCTGAAATCTTGAAGAGGCCCATATCCATCAGGCTGTTGTCGAATGTGGCCGGGAAAGACCGCGTCTGCGGACCCCAGACCATGAGCGCCACGCTTTCAAGGAACGTGGATACGCCGATTGTACTGATTAAAGGCGCAAGATGGGTGACCTTGCGGCGGCGGAGAGGACGGAGAGCAAAGATTTCCAGTCCGTAGCCCAGTACGGCTCCGCCGATCATAGCACCGATAAGTGCAGGAAAAATTCCAAATCCTGCTTCTGTGACAAGAAGCAGTCCGATGTAAGCGCCCATCATGAAGATGCCGCCATGTGCCATGTTGACGATATTGAGTACGCCGAATACCAGCGTATAGCCGATGGCAATGACCGCATAGGCGCTTCCCAGCGTTAACCCGTTGACAAGCTGTTGAAAGAACACGATCTCTATCCCCTTTCTCAAATAGAAGGCAAGCCTTCTTCTCTTAACAGAACGAATGGTACAAAAAAGCCCCTGCTGCAATCTGGCGTCATTGCAACAGGGGCGAAAGGATTCGCGGTACCACCCTACATTATACTCAAGTGTTTTCATCCGTAACGTGGACAGACGCCTTCATCTACTTATTTCGGCAAAGGAGCTCACGGGTGATATTAAATCCTGGAATGCACCGGTTTGCACCATACACCGGCTCTCTGAGGCATGGACCACAATTTACTTTGTCCCATTCATCGCTTTTCATATGCCTGTAACGCCGGCCGCGTCGAAAGCTAATCTGTTCACTTTCGAGAACTCCCGGGTGAGCTCGCATTGTGATGTCTGCACCGGCTTTCACCATCCGCCGGTTCTCTGGAGCATATTATCAGAATGCTTATCCCGATCCTTGCCATTCGTTCTGTCGTTATTGTTGATATTATACCCTTGCCAAATGAAATGTCAATAGATTTCTTTCGAATTCTGAAAAATCATTTCAACAGAGCTGCCTTATCAATAAATCGTATCTTTTCGTACCGCTTTTCCTTTTCTATGATACAATACAATTATCAATCAGGAGGCAATCCGCATTCCGCCGTACTTTTTTTCAAAAAAGGAACCGACGGGCTCTTTCAAAGGGGGAATTTCTATGCTGCAGCAGATCTCCATCTTCACTGCCAACCAGAAAGGCGCGCTGAGCAAGATCACAGCCATTCTGGAAAAGAACAATATCAACATTTACACGATGTTGGCAACCGACAGCGCCGAATTCGGTATCGTACGCCTCATCACGGACGACGCTGAAAAATCAGAGAAAGCGCTGAAGGACGCAGGATACCAGTGCCGCCTCGACTGCATCATTGCCGTCGACATGGCATCGGACAAGCCTGGCACATTGAATCACATCCTCGCCGATCTCAATGATGCCAATGTCATGATCCGCTATCTCTACATTTCCTTTGACCGCCAGACCGGCACGCCGATCGCTGTCTTCAATACGAATGATTCCGAAACGGAGACATTCCTTCGCGGCAAGGGCTACAAACTGCTCGACACGCTGTAAGACATGCATTCAAAAGTCCGGCCGCTTTCGCAGTGCCGGATTTTTTTCAGGGCCCATGGTATATAGAAGCATACCATGTATCATATTTTTGCGTACTTGGAATCCATTTTCACTCTGACTATAATGAAAACAGGAAATGGAAATGAAAGGAGTCATGATGACAAAGGATATCGATGAGAACACGCTCGGCCTTTCGGAAAAGGAAAAAGCATTCCTGAAGGCCGAGGAAGAACGGATGGGCATGAAGCTCAAGGAGCTCGTGAGCCCTCCTGTTTACAATATGTGCTTCGCCTGCGGATCGGCG
Source organism: Dialister sp. CAG:357 (assembly GCF_000435155.1). Taxonomy (NCBI): domain Bacteria; kingdom Bacillati; phylum Bacillota; class Negativicutes; order Veillonellales; family Veillonellaceae; genus Dialister; species Dialister sp. CAG:357. Next base: position 7,299 of record NZ_FR896432.1, read on the forward strand.
AATCCGATCGGGCTGCACCTTCATTTCTTTGCCATCCCTGACGGATGCATTTCCTTTTTCACGCCCAGAAGAGAACACCAGAGCTACAATGACCGCATGCACGGCGGGCTCATCATGACGCTGATGGATGAAGTCATGGGCAATTACTTATTTCTGACCGGCGGCGTCCCCGCTTATACCGGCAAGATGGAATCCCGTTTCCGCTCCCCTATCCTCATCGGAGAGACGGTCGAGATCCGCTGCCATGAAGAAAAGCGCAGGGGACAGCTCGTCATTATGACGGCCAAGATCATCAAGGAAGACGGCACGGAAGCTGCCGAGGCTGTATCCCACATGATGCTTGAACCGCCTTCGAAAGGATGATGCATAATGGCAAAGGAAGAAATTATTCAGAAGGTCAAGGAAACAATGGAAGCACCGAGCTGCTTTGCAGGATTAAAAGCAGTCTGCCAGGAATACCTGGAGGCTCAGGGAACTGGCAAGGAAAAGGAAGCTGCTGAAAAGCTCTCCGCTGCTTTGAAGGACTGCGTCCAGTCCATCGACACTGTCATTCCCTTCTTCAAATCCGAAGCTGGCGTGAAGTACTTCGGCAAGGAAACTGCCGCAGCTCTTGCAAAGGCTGCTGATGAAGCCAAGGAAAAGGGCTCGAAGTACTGCATCTGCCCGGCGTGCACTGCCGGCGGATACCTGCTCGACCATATCCATGAACTGTAATCCATTGAAAAATGCATTGAAAAGAGGCTGTGAATCCGGTGATCCGGTTCACAGCCTCTTTTTATGCCCTCGCCGCAAGGGCCTTACCTGCTGTTATCCGAAAGGGTTGCGGCGAATACACTTCCATATCTTTCCGTCTCTTCGTAAGCCCTTTCGCTTGGAGTAAACACTTCCCTTTTCTCTTCCTTCAGACTGTACTTCTTCAGGAAATCCTGCATGCTGACGGGCTTTGAATAATAGAAGCCCTGGAAATAATCACAGCCCATCCTTTTCAGACCGTCAACCATCTCCTTCGTCTCGACGCCTTCCGCCACGACCTTGAATCCCATGCGGTGCATGCTCTGGATCAGGTTTGGCAGGTATGAATCCGGATGCGCGAAGTGGCCGCGTACGAGGGACATGTCGATTTTGATTTCTTCAAAAGGAATGTCCTTCATGCGGGACGCGTTCGAAAATCCCGTACCATAATCATCGAGAGCAAGATCAAATCCCATATTTTTCAGAAGGCCCACCTGCTTGAATCCGGCGGAATTCAAGGTGCCCTGTTCCGTGAGTTCGAGGCGGACTGTCGATACCGGCACGCCGTAGTTTTCACGGATGTCATTCAGGCGTTCTGCCAGACAACGGCGCAGACACTGCACTGGCCCACATTGACGTGCACCCACTTCATGCCGCATGCTTCGAGGCCGCCGTCACGGATGAATTCGCATACCTTGGCGAAAACCTGCTCGCCCAGGATGCTGACCGCACCCGTTGCGGAAGCCATATCGATGAACTCGGCAGGTCCCACGATGGACCCGTCCTTGTCTTTCATGCGCACAAGTGCTTCAGCGCCTTCCACACGACCGGAGGACGCTTCCACAAGCGGCTGCAGGAACACTTCCAGAGAATTTCCCGCAAGAGATTCTTCAAGAAGTCCGCGTACATGAAACCGGCGTTTCACGCGTTCCTGGTACCCTTTGTCAATGATGACGTCTTCATGCTTCGGAGAATCGGCTGTTTCAAAAGCGATGCCGATGCACTGCTTCAGCTCATCCACGCTGCTGAAGACAAGCGTATCATCCAGAATGCAGCAGTTGATGTCGAAGTAAGCGATCTTGCCATCCCTTCCCCAGGGCTTTCTGAATCGCTCATGCACCTTGCTGACTTCCGCTTCCAGATCCATGGGCAGCGTCGAAATGATGAAGAAACGGCCGCCTCCCATGTAGAAGAGGTACTGCTTTGAAAACTCCTGCCTGAGATACTTCCCGAAATATCCCAGGAAACCGTCTACGAATGCACCGCCGTAGGCCATGCGGCATTCATCATAATCACGAATGACGAAGCCGAATCCTTCGAAGTCGTTCTTCTCCAGAAGCTGCCTCATGATCATGCGGAAAGCTTCTCTCGTCATAAGTTCCGTCTTATGGTCGAGGAAGAGGTCCGGATTTCTGACCGTCAGGTAAATGACTGCGATGCCCATCGTGAAGCTGAAGGACAGAAACAGTTCCTGCCAGTAATATCCTTCCAGAAGGATACCGGCCATGATGAATGCGCCTGCAGTGAGGATTCCTTCCACCTGTCCCTCATTGTCCTCTGTACGGAAAACAAGCGCCGTAGCAAGGCAGAGCACCAGATAGAAAATAAGGAATCCATAGAAAAGAGGATACAAGCTTCCTTGATGGATACCTGTCTCAGGATCGACACTGATCATCGAGCCGAAGAACTGGGACACAAAGATCACAAGCGCCATCGGCAGAACAGGGACCGCGGCAAGCCTTATCCACTTCGGATTGATGCGGTCGCCTGCATGAAGTGTTTCCATCACATAGCGGAAACCATTATAAGCCGCCAGAAGAACGAAGAGATGGTAACCCACGTTCAAGCCATATATGACCGGAACCGAAGTCGTTTCCCATCCCGCACACGCGGCTGCCGAAAGAATACCTGCAATCATTGCTGCCAGATTGAAGTACATCAGGTTCGTGAAGTACATGGTGTCTTTCATTGGAAGCTTTCTCTTCCGCATGTAATAAACCAGGAACAAAACCTGAACCGGAATAGCAGCCAGATAGAAGTCCATATCGTAGCTGCCACGAAGGAAATCGATCATAATAAAGTCCCCTTTATATAAATACGAAGAATCATGCGGATCCATCGTCGAGATTTAAAGCGGGATGCCCGTACTTCTAAATATATGCTTGTTTCTATATCTAATTTTACTACTTTCCCCAGTACTTATCCATGATTATTATAATTGTTTGCTTTTATGTGATAAGCTTTACCCATTATATATTTATATAGCGGAAATATTTCGAAATGGAGAATTTACACGCAAAAGGGGCCGTGGCAAAATGATTGCACATTTTGTCACAGCCCCTTTTTTATTACGTATTATATTATTCCCATTCGATGGTGCTCGGCGGCTTGGAGGTGACGTCGTAAACGACGCGGTTGACTCCTGCCACTTCGTTGCAGATTCTTCTGGACATTTCGTCGAGGACTTCCCACGGGAAGCGGAAGTAATCAGCAGTCATGCCATCAGAGCTTGTTACAGCGCGGATGCCTACGGTGTAGTCATAGGTTCTTTCGTCGCCCTGTACGCCTACGGAGCGGATAGCTGCCGGCAGTACAGCGAAGGACTGCCAGATATCATTGTAGAGGCCATGCTGTTTGATGACGTCTCTGACGATGAAATCAGCTCTGCGGAGGATGTCGAGTCTTTCCGGGGTGATTTCGCCGATGATGCGGATAGCAAGACCTGGTCCCGGGAACGGCTGGCGGTTGATGACTTCTTCAGGAAGTCCAAGTTCGCGGCCGAGCTGGCGGACTTCATCCTTGAAGAGTTCGCGCAGCGGTTCGATGAGTTCGAACTTCATGTCCTTCGGAAGGCCGCCTACGTTGTGGTGGGATTTGATGGTCGCGGCGGTGGCTGTGCCGGATTCCACGACGTCAGGATAGAGTGTGCCCTGGACGAGGAATTTCACGTCATCAAGCTTATTGGCTTCTTCCTGGAAGGTATGAATGAATTCAGCGCCGATGGTCTTTCTCTTCTTTTCAGGTTCGGTTACGCCTGCAAGAAGGTCCATGAAATGCTTGGATGCATCGATGTGGACGAGTTTCATGTTGAATTTGTTTGTGAAGGTGTCGACGACCTGTTCAGCTTCGCCAAGACGGAGGAAACCGTGATCGACGAAAACGCAGGTCAGCTGATCGCCGATAGCCTTGTGGACAAGGACAGCGGCAACGGAGGAATCAACGCCGCCGGACAGTGCGCAGATGACGTTGTGATTTCCTACTTTTTCACGGATGCTTTCTACAGCAATATTGATGTAGTTGCCCATGGACCATCCGCCTTCACATTCGCAGATCTTGAAGAGGAAGTTCTTCAGCATGGTGGTGCCTTCCGGAGTATGAACAACTTCCGGATGGAACTGTACGCCGAAGAAGCGTCTTGCTTCATCTGCCATAGCTGCGGTCGGTGTCAGGGCTGTATGACCGGTCAGGCCAAAGCCTGCAGGCATGTCTGTAACGGAGTCGCCGTGGCTCATCCATACGGCTGTCTTTTCAGAAACGCCTTCAAAGAGTGCGGAGCTGCCGTCACGGAAGAATTCAGTATGGCCGTATTCATGCGCTTCTGGCTTTACGACTTCGCCGCCCAGGGTCTTTGCCATGAGCTGCATGCCGTAGCAGATGCCTAAAATCGGCACGCCTGCCTTAAAAACGTCCGGATCAATCTGCGGTGCATTTTCCGCATTGACGCTGGACGGGCCGCCGGAGAAAATAATCCCTTTCAGGTTGGGGACCAGAATCTCACTGGCTGGCTTGTTGTACGGCAGGATTTCGCAGTATACGCCGCATTCGCGCACACGGCGCGCAATGAGCTGGGCATACTGTCCGCCGAAGTCAACAATGATGACTATTTCCTGATGCTTCATCTGTTTCCTCCTATGGGAACCTAATCAGTCAAAAGATACAATTCGTATCGTTTATTATATCACATCCGGGAAGCAGATTCACCGCTTCCCGGATGTTAAAAGAATTATTCGTGTTCAAAAAGAGGGAGTTTTTCAAGGAAAATGATGTCGTCTCTCTTTGCTGCATTTCCTTCTGCAAGGATGGCAGCTTCGCCAATGACATGAGCGCCTGCTTTTTCAGCAAGGGCCTTCATGGCTTTCATGGATCCGCCTGTGCTGATGACATCATCAAGAAGGAGGACGTTTTTGCCGTGGAGCATTTCCACATCCGTGTCCATGAGGTAAAGGCGCTGCTTGCCCTTCGTCGTGATGGATTCATCTTCCACCCAGATCGGGTTCTGCATATACGCTTTGACAGACTTTCTTGCAACGATGTAGCGCTTCATGCCAAGGACACGCGCCAGTTCAGCTGCAAGGGGAATGCCCTTCGTTTCAGCGGTCATTATGATATCTGTGTCTTTCGGAACCCTGGCAGCTAGTTCTTCGGATGCCCTGGTAACGATCTCCGTATCCCCGAGGATAACGAAGCCTGCAATCGACAATGTGTCGCTGACTGGAAGGATTGGAAGCTGTCTTGTGCAGCCTGCCACATGTAATTCATAGTAGTTCTTTGCCATGATACTCCTCTTTCTTATCGATTATCGTTCGCCCTTCTCTTAATTCCCATTCGGGGAAGGTGGAGCGGGTGTGATGTCCACCTGTACAGGCGGTGTCTTGACGATTTCGACTTTCGGCGCTTCGGTGATGGTCACCTTGACGTCGGAAATATCGTCTTGTTTCTTTGCTGCATCTGGATTTTCCGAAGGCTTTTCGTTCTTTCCAGCACTGCCTTCCTTCTTTGAAGGTCCCTTAGAGGAATCTTCTGCAGCAGGCGTATTCTTTTGGGAAACGTCAGTGGAAGATGATTTTACGACTTCTCCCTTTCGCTTGACGCCGCCGTCAGCGGCAGGAAGCTTTGCATCATCAGAAGGTGCTGTTTTCCCCAGCGCCTCCTTCTTGGATGCCATGATTTTAGAAATCTGTGATGTAAGAACGCTCCTTCTCGCATCGTCGCCCATTTCTTCACGGACAAACATGACGGCAAGCGCAGCAGGATCGTCGAAATTTTTGGAAACTTCGCTCCATTTCCCATCCGTTCTCTGTGCCCATACCCTGCCATCTACGTCAAAACGGACATGAACCCATGCCTCCCCTGTTTCCTTATTGGAGACAAGATTCATGAGCTTGACCCTGGCTGCAAGGCCGTCCTCGAAGACATCCTCGATCGTCACGGTGGACAGATCCAGGAAAAGTCCCGTGGTGCCGTCATTGTAAATGCCGCCTGTATTCTGGATCATGGGATAGTTCTTATCCCCGTTCAGGTAGTAAGGGTCGCTCGCAGCTGCCTCGGAAAAACTGCACACGGCCAGGCAGAAGCCCAGCGTCATCAGGCAAGTCCTGAATTTTCTCATAGGTATCCTCCTCTGGCAGAGATATCCGTTTCACCTCTGCTATTGTACTATAAACAGGCAAGAATTAGTACCTTTTATGGCATGGAAAAAGCAGCGGTCCTGCCGCTGCTTTCCTATTACTGACTAAGCGCCGAGTTCATCAAGGAGTTCTTCGGATGCTTCCAGAGCCTCGCGGATTTCCGGACGAAGGTCTGCGCCGTCTGTCAGGAAACGGACTTCCGAGAGTGCGCGGATCAGGCGGGCAATCTGTGCAGTACGGCCGATCAGGATCTTCTGAGCAGGTGTGTACTTCTTCCAGTCATTGCCGGAAGTAGACTGGATGCGGCGGATATCTTCAATACCGTCTTCAAAGTAATCGGAGAGGTCAAGAAGCGCATCTTCTGCCTGACGGGCTTCGCGGCGGATTTCCTGCATGCGGGTGCAGAGTCTCTTCACTTCCTGCTGGAATGCCTGCAGACGGATGCCCATTTCACGAAGGGCTGCCGTATCATGCTTTTCAGCGGCTGCAATGTCAAGGCCTTTGATCTGCGGAACGATGGCGAAGGTATCGAGGACGCCTGCGCCGAAGCCTACAGCGTCCATAGCACCGGTCAGAGTGACGACGCTCATAGCCTTGGCAGACAGGTTTTCCAGTTCCTTCCAGTTCTTTCTTTCCTTATTGAAATGATCAAGTCCGGTCAGATTTTCGCAGTCATGGAAATCTACATTCTCGAGCTGGGAGAACAGGTTCGTGAATTTCTTCATGTCGCCGGACATCAGTGTGATCCTGACGCGGTCGAGTTCCCCGAGCTCATCCTGAGCGCGCACCTTAGCTCTGTTGATTCTTTTCGTAGCTCTGCGTCTGGCTCTTTCGACTTCGCCATTGATGCTCTCTGGTTTTGCCGAAGAAGAATTTCCGCTGACGGCGGAGGAAATCATGCGCAGAATAAATGAAATAGACATAACTTGGCCCCCTTCGAAATATGATGTTCTGGTATCGTTTCACTTCTATAAATTATAACATATTTCTAAGGAATCATACAGTTCGAATCATATCGTTATATACTTTTTACAATTAAAAAACGCCAACCTCGGTTGACGTTTTATTGTGGCGGAGCGAGGGAGATTCGAACTCCCGCACCGGAAACCGGTCTAACGATTTAGCAAACCGTCCTCTTCAGCCACTTGAGTATCGCTCCATATAACTGACTTTAAATACTTTACACTATATGAGGCGATATTGTCAAGTGAAAATTAACCGGTTCTTATAAGACAGATGCTATTCCATCATTTTTGTTCTTCATTCCGCTAAGGAACCACGCTGATGTAAAGAGAAAGATATCCTTATTTCGAGTATTTTTCAGCAGCTTCCCTGACCCATTCAAAGCGCACGGGGTCGATATCCTTGGGGACGGTGCAGTCAGCGCCTAAGATGACGCCCTTCGTTCCCGCCTTGTCCAGGATCTTCTTCGTTTCTGCTTCGACCTCTTCCCTGCTTCCGCTGTAGAGGACGCCCTCAGGATTGTTGTCGAATCCTCCGATCACGCAGCGGTGATCAAAGATTTCCTCTCCCTTTTCAAGCGGCACGCCTTCAAAAGCGACAGCCCAGTTGACGGCCTTGAACGGATAGTCCTTATACCATGTCAGATCATTGTGGCATCCCATGTAGCCGCAGATATGAAGAAGGTTGTAATCAGATGATTCATTGGCCGCTTCGAGGACCGCCTTCTCGGAAGGCGTGATGAATTCGCGGTACTTTTCCTTCGTCATGTCCGGATGCGGGATATTCTGTACGGAAAGGTAGATGCTGTCTGCATGGCCTTCTGTGATGACAGCGCGGGCCAGTGTTGCGATATCTTCCGTCAGTACGGCCATGACTTCCTTCAGGGCTTCCGGATCTTCCTTCATGAAACGGGTGATGACTGTCTTCGCATCGCTTCCTGTCTGCTGGAATTCAATGCATCTTGTCGGCGCGAAAAGATTGTAGAAAACCATGACGTCTTTCCCGTACCGCTCTGTCAGGATGCCGCAGAGCTCTACCTGCTTCTGGACCCATTCCGAATCCCTGCCAAGCGGTCTGATGCCGGCAGCATCCCTGATCGATTTCAGGTCATGAAGCTGCTGGTGCGGATAGAGGAAAAATCCATCCGTCATGACTTTCATGAAATCCGGATGCCATGACTGGTAAAACGATTCATGGCCCGCCAGATTGTCCTTCCATGCCGAAGGATCGGCCAGTGCGTCTGCGTGTCTCTGATCTGCCAGGAAATGATGCCAGAAACCTACCGGCACGCGGTCTGCCGGTCTGCAGTCAAGAGCTGCCTTTACGAGTTCTCTCTTAGTCTGTGCCATATGAAACTCCTTTCAAAAACAGGAAACATCCTTCCCGGCTGCTTCCATTCCTGCCGTATTTCAGCTTCTCTCTATATTACGCCGCGGCGCGTCCTGCCGCAAATGAAATATGGCATCGGAGAAGATTTCCATAATAAAAGAGGCCGCAGTAATGATTACATCTCTGCAGCCCCTTTATGATTATTGATTATTCAATTCCGTTCATTTTCTTGATATCTGCCAGAAGGTCTTCGGCGGATTCCATGGATTCCTTTTCCCTTTCAGGATTTTCGGTGAATTCCATGTCGATGGCCATGCCTTCATGCATATCGTCGAACCAGGCAGCAGGAATATGGATTTCCTCTTCGTCGTCTGTCAGGAGAACGGCAACTTTCCCTTCAATGCGGTCTACAATGGCTTCTTTTTTCATGTTAGTGCTCCTTTGCAATCTGGTACGTGCTTCCGTCCGTCGTGAGTATGACAGTGCCGTCGCGGTCCGTGCGGAAAATGTGGATGCCTGCATTTTCAAGCTTCGTCATCGTTTCCTTGTGCGGATGGCCGTAATCATTGCCCTGTCCGCAGGAAATGAATGCTTCCTTGGGAGCGACTGCTTTCAGGAAGGAAGGCGTCGTGCCTGTGCGGCTGCCGTGATGGCCGACCTTGAGGACATCACTCTTCAGACCAAAGCCGCTCTTGAGGATGGCAGACTCTTCTTCCTTCTCTGCGTCCCCTGTAAAGAGCATGGAGAAATCTCCGTATGTCAGCTTTCCTACGATGGAATTATTATTGAGATCCGGGCGGCCCTTCTGGTCCGTGATTTCACTGACCGGTCCTGCTACGTGGAAATCAACGCCGTCAAAGAGAGCAATCGTTTCGCCGGCCTTCGGAATATGGAACGGGATGTTCTTTGTCTTGATATTCTTCAGGTAAGTCTTGTACGTATTCGTATTTGTCGGAACGCCGTCGTCATAAATGTTGTCGACTTTGATATTGTCGAAGACAGCCTTCATGCCGCCCATGTGATCGGCATGCGGATGCGTGATGATGACATTGGATAATTCCTTGACGCCGTATTCATGAAGGTACTTCACGAGTGCCTCTCTGTGTTCGACATCGCCTGTATCGATCATGGCAAACTTGCCGTCCTTTTCAAGAAGGAAAGCATCGCCCTGCCCGATATCGAGCATGCGGATAATGAGCTTGTCTCCCGGTTTGGCCGGCGTCTTTGCAGCGCCTGCTGCCGGCGCTTTCGCTGAGCTTGATGATGCGCCGCTTCCCCCGCAGCCTGCCAGTGCAAAGCCTGTGACAGCTGCCAGAAGGATGATCATAAATGCTTTTGCTAACTTTTTGAATAAATGCATAAAATCCCCCAGTCTTTAATACCCCCAACTACTATTCATCCATTTCAGTGATCTGCGCCCTTGCCTTTGGAAGGAGGCGTGCCAGATCGGTCACGCGGTAACCCACCGCCGTCGTTTCTGCCGCCAGATCTCCGGCAAGGCCGTGAAGATAGACGCCGACCGCTGCCGAGGAAGACGGGCTCATGCCCTGCGCCGCCATCGCGCCGATGACACCTGTCAGCGTATCTCCCATGCCGCCTGTCGCCATGCCTGGATTTCCCGTCGTATTGACGTAGGAGCGGCCGTCAGGAAGGCCGATGACCGTAGGCGCGCCCTTAAGGACAAGGACGAGACGGTTCTTCTTGGAGAAATCGGACGCAGCATCAATCCTCTTCTCCTCGATTTCGGAAGCAGAAAGGCCTGTCAGCCTTGCGAACTCTCCCACATGAGGCGTCAGGATCAACCGGCCCGGGCAGGACTTGAAATCGATCTTCGCCTCGGCGGCCGCGTAGAGCCCGTCCGCATCAAGGATGATCGTCTTCTCAAAGTTTTCGACCATTTTCTTCACGAACTTCACCGTTTCCTCATCCCTGCCGATGCCGGGCCCGATGGCGATGACGTCATACGCCTTGGCCTTCTCAAGGGCAGCTTCCGCCATGTCTTCCGTGAAGTGCGGACCGTTTCCGATGGAGGAAACCATGATTTCAGGGAACTTTCCTGCCATGATGGGTGCAGCATCGCCTGTCGTGATGATGGCTGTCTTGCCGGCCCCTGCATAGAGGGCGCCCTGCCCCGCAAGGAGGGCTGCGCCTTCCATACCGGACGACCCTGCAAAAATGCCAAGGAATCCGTTCTTTCCTTTATGGGAAATCTGATTCCTTACAGGAAGAAGAGGCGCGATGTCTTCCCTGAAAAGAAGGCGGACAGGGAAATCCTCGGATGCTTCCTCAGGAATGCCAATCGGCGAAAAGAGAAGACGGCCCGTATGCTCGCTTCCCGGATAAAGGACATGCCCGCGCTTCACCGAACCCAGAGCGACGGTGAAATCCGCATTGACAGCCGTCCCTGCCGGTCTTCCCGTATCCGTCACAAGGCCGCTTGGAATGTCGGTCGAAACGACGAGCGCATCCGTGTCATTGATGATATCGATGAGCGCTGCCTTCTCGCCCTTCACTTTGCTTGCAAGGCCCGTTCCAATCAAAGAATCGATGATGATATCCGCATCATAGAGGTAGGGAACCGCTTCTTCTGCTTCCATCACCTCAATGACAGGAATCCCCATCTTCTCAGCCGTCTTCCGGTACATCTTTGCCGACTCTCCCATGTGGGACGGATCCCCCATGAGGATGACCAGGACCCTGGCGCCTGCGCCTCTTGCATAGCGGGCGCTGACAAATCCATCCCCGCCATTATTGCCCGTGCCGCAGACAATGACAGTGAATGCGCCTTCCCAGTCCGTAAACTCTCTCATGCGGCTGACGACAGCGCGTCCTGCATTTTCCATCAGGACAGCTTCCGGCAGTCCGTACTCTGTCATAGCGATCTTGTCCAGCAGCCTGGACTCCGCCGTACTTGTCAGAATCATGATTTGCCTCCTGCCATCACGACCACCGCGATGGACATATGATCTTCATGCGAAATGGAAATCGACATTTCCGTGACGCCAAGCTCCCTGGCCCGCTTTTCAAACGTGCCCTTCAGATGAAGCTCCGGTGCTCCCCACTTGGACCATGTGACATAGGCATCCTGCCAGGCCGATCCGAAGATGCCGATTCCCAGCGCTTTGCCGGCCGCTTCCCTGGCTCCCCAGAGAGCCGCATAGGACTCAGCCCGCTTCTTTCCTTTCTTTTCGCAATGGGCAATTTCATCCGGCGTGAAAATTTTCTCTGCCCTGGCAGGAAATTTCTCCAGAATCCGTTCCCAGCGTTCTATCTTGACGAGATCTACTCCGACGAATAGCATAAGGTCTCCTTCCGAACCGGAACCTCCGGCTCTTACATTTCTATTGTACAAAAAGACATACTTCGATTCAAACAAAATTCTCCTGTTCGCCCTGACTTTTCCCGTCTTTTCCGCAAAACATCGTACCTTTTGAATTTTCAGAAAATTTCTTGCCTTGATTGATGAAATATGATAGAATGTCATGGTATGAATAATGCAGACGGGAGGTGAAATCATTGCCACAGATTAAATCCAATATGAAAAGCATGAGACAGGACGCTGCAAAGAAGGCTGCAAATTCTGCTATTAAATCCAGAATCCACAGCTCCGTTAAGAAAGCTGTCGCTGCTGCTGCTACGGAAAACCAGGACGAAGCTATCCGTGCTGCTGTAAGCGTTATCGATAGCGCTGCTCAGAAAGGCGTCATTCACAAGAATGCCGCAGCTCGTAAGAAATCCCGTCTGAACGCGAATGTACAGGCTGCTGTTGCTAAAATCCAGGCTGAAAAAGCTAAATTAGCTGAAGAAGAAGCTAAGGAAGAAGCAAAGGAAGCTTACAAAGAAGCAATGGAAGAAAAGGCTTAATTCTTTTCCGAAGAAAAACCGTAGTGATGGCGCTGCGGTTTTTTTATTGCCTGAAATTGATACTGTTCACGAAAAAAGGACTGTGACAAAATGATTGCACATTTTATCATAGTCCCTTTACAATTGCTTTTATGATTCAGAATCGTCAGCTGCTTCGCTCTGTCTCCAGATCATGAATGTCGAGATGCCGGTCCAGATGAGTGCCAGTGCTACGCAGTACATGAAGATGATGCTTGCTGCATCCGGTCTCAAAACAAGGGCTGCGCCGATCAGGATTTCAATGATAGCTACAGGCATGTAAAGCGAAGAGTGCTTCATTTCCTTTTCTTTCTTCTTCCGGAGTACGATCATCAGGATGCCGCGGAGCAGGATGTAGATGGCAAACATAAGCGGAAGCATGTAGGCAACCAGCGTGAATACCATGCTGACAAGCATCCAGATGCCGAATACTACGTCGAGCAGGGCAATAAGCAGATGCCAGAAGGAACGGTAGCCCGGATCAATCTGGAAAAAGCGGATTATCTGGAGCGCGCCGCCCAGGACGAGTACGAATCCGATATACCAACCAACGATCAGAAGCGAGATCTCCGGCTGCAGGATGCAGAATATGCCTGCGCCAATGAAGAGCAGACTCCCGAGTATCAATACAATTGAACTTAACATGATCATCGCCTTCTTCTTTCCGAAACCATTTCTTTATCTATCTATATTATAGGACTTTATCGAAGGCGTTTCCATAGAAAAGAACAAAAAAATAAAGCCTCCATAAATAATCTATAAATTACGGGAGGCTTTATTTTTTATTGATCAGGTTAATTTCAGCATGCTTTCAAGGTCCGTCGGATGGAAGAACGGTGTTTCGGGCTTTTCTGCCAGAGCTCTTGTGACATAGGCAAGAGCGGCGGCAACGCCTGTGACGAGGCCGTCTTCTGCAATGTCGAATTTCGGTGTGTGGTGCGGGCTTCCGCTTCCGACTTCCGGATCATTGATGCCGGTGAAGAAGAAGACGCCCGGATATGTCGATTCCGTAATGGAGAAGGTTTCCGTGGCCATCCACATCGGGCAGTCCGGATCAAGCGCATCGCTTCCAAGGGCTTCAGTGACAGATTTTCTGGCAAGATCGACGCATTCCTTCGTATTGACGGTAACCGGGAAGTACTGGTCTTCGACGATTTCTGCCGTCAGGCCGTGGAGCTCGGCAATGCCCTTCGTCACTTTGAGGAAGGTATCGCGGAAAGCAAGGCCGTCGTCATTCTTTGTGCAGCGGGCGGTGCCTGCAAACATCAATTCATCCGGAATGATATTCGGTTCATGGCCTGCCTGCACGCATCCGAAGGAGTATGTCAGGCTGTCGGACGGATCGACGGCACGCATGCGGTAGGAACGAAGTTCGCTCGCAATGGAAATGAAGCATTCGATCGGGCTTTGTGCCATGTCCGGACGGGATCCGTGGCCGCTCTTCCCGTGAAGCTTCACGCGGAAGAAGTAAGCTCCGGCCAGTGCACTTCCGTAAAGGATGCCGACCTTTCCTGCCGGAAGATTCCACATGACATGGGTGCCGAAGCAGGTATCGATATGGATTTTGTTATCGCGGAGGTAGCGGAGAAGCGGCGCAATGCCTCTTTCCCCCATTTCCTCAGCCTCTTCGAACATGAAGACGATCTTTCCTTCCCATTCATCCTTGTGCTGGGCAAGGATTTTGGCTTCGGTAAGGAGCATCGCCATATGGCCGTCATGGCCGCAGGCATGCATGATGCCTTCATTTTCTGAAATGCAGACTCTTTCCTTTGCCATATTGACGGGGTCTTCCTTGATGGGAAGCGCATCAATGTCTGCTCTCATGAGCATCGTCCAACCCGGTTTCCCGCTGTCCAGGAAGCCGAATACGCCGCCGTGCGGCACTCTGACTGTTTCTATGCCATACTTGTGCAGGAATTCCTCGATGGTATCCATCGTCTTGAATTCTTTCTGCGATAATTCCGGATTTTCATGGAAATGACGGCGAAGGCTGACTACCGTCTCTTTTTCCTGCCATGCTAATGTTTTTACATCCAAAAGAAATCCCTCCTTAGGGCCAGGCCCTTCTTCTATGGGGCAGCGCCCCTCCTACCTTCTTCTCCATAAATGGAGACAGGAAAGCGAAAATGCGGCAACGACGATGGCCGTTGCGCAAAGTGTCAGAAAATCATAATTTTCATGCAGCCGATACAGGCTGAAGAGAGCCAGAAGGCCCAGAAGCAGTAATTTGAACATATGACCATCTCATTTCTTTTTCGGCTAATATATACTATCATAGCACGCTGATGAAGTGATGAAAATAAAAAGGTCAAAATGAATCGTTTTCAATGACCATTGACGAATCTTCCAGTCATATGCTAAAATAACTTTTGTTGATATGCCGGAGTGGCGGAATGGCAGACGCACCAGACTCAAAATCTGGCGATGGCAACATCGTGCGGGTTCAAGTCCCGCCTCCGGCACCACAGAGAAGATCCCAATGCGGGATCTTTTTTATTGCCTTCCCAGCTTCTATTACCGCTGAAAATGAAAAAGAGGATGCAGAGCCTTCCAGCCCGCATCCTCTTTCTGCTTTTCTTACTTTTCGATGCCGACGAACTTGTAGTCCTTGTCTTCGACGGCCTTCTGGATATCAGCGTCTGCGACTGCCTTGCTCACGGAGAGGACGGCAGTACCCTTTTCGTGGGATACTTCAGCGCTGTCTACACCGTCCAATGCTTCGAGAGCTTTCTTGACGGTGGCTTCGCAATGATTGCACATCATGCCTTCAATCTTAACTGTTTCTTTCATCTTGTTTTCCTCCTTTGGGAATTCTATTCCCTGATATTCATAATCCGCTTTGGAAATGACATCTTTCATCTCTTCCTCTACGGGTTGTGAGCTGTAAGTAATGGCCACACGCCCGGTCGTATAATCGGCACTGGCGCTTTCGATGAACGGCAGAGATTCGAGTGCTTTCTTCACATGCTTCTCGCAGTTTTCGCACATCATCCCGCCTACGAGGACTGTCGCCTTTCCTTCAGTGGAAGGTTCGTCTTTCAATGTATATCCTGCTTTGGAAATGGCATCTTCCATCGCTTTTCTGTCCGGCTCCCCGTCGGAGGTAATATCTACCGTGCCTTTCACATGATCGGCCTTTGCGCTTTCTATAAATGGCAGCGCTTCTAAAGCTTCCTTCACATGACGTTCACAGTTTTCGCACATCATGCCTTCGACATGGAGCACTTCCTTCTTGAGATTATCTTTGGAAGGAGCGCTTGCTGTTTTCGGTGCTTCTTTCTTAGGAACAGGAGCTTCCTTTACAGGAGTATTTCCCTTCGTAGCTTCCCCGCTCTCTTCCCCATCCTTCATCTTGAAGAAATTCAGACGGAGCGCGTTCATGCAGACAGTGAAGCTTGAAAGGGACATGGCAGCCGCGCCCCACATCGGGCTCATGTGGATACCTGGGTAAAGGCCGGCTGCAACCGGAATCAGGATGACGTTGTAGGCAAATGCCCAGAACAGGTTTTCATAAATATTCTTCAGCGTCTTTCTGGAAAGGCGGATAGCTGCCGCCACATCCGTCAGGCGCGAATTGATAAGTACGATACCGGCAGAATCGATAGCTACATCCGTGCCTGCACCGATAGCTATGCCTGTATCAGCACGGGTCAGGGCCGGCGCATCATTGATGCCGTCGCCTACCATGGCAACCCTGCCGCGTTTCTGCAGCTCGCGGATGACTTCTTCCTTACCAGAAGGAAGGACGCCCGCAATGACGCGGTCAACGCCTGCCTTTTTGGCAATCGTTTTCGCTGTCTTTTCATTATCGCCGGTCACCATGACGGTTTCGATGCCCATATCATGGAGCATACGGATGGCTCTTGCAGAGTCTTCCTTGATCGCATCGGCGACAGCGATCATGCCGAGGAGTTTCTTTCCTTTTTCAAAGAAGAGAGGCGTCTTTCCTTCATCGGCAAGCGCTTCTGCCTTTTCTTTGAGACTGCCAAGGCTTACATAGGTGGAAATATAATCAAGGGATCCGCCGTGAACGGAAATGCCTTCATCGCTGGCAAGAAGCCCGCTTCCTGAAACGATGCGGAAGTTATCCATAGCATGTGCTTTAAGGTTTCTCTTCTCCCCTTCTTCGACGATGGCGCGGGCCAGAGGATGCTCGGATTTTCCTTCCAGAGAGTAAGCAGTCGTAAGGAGTTCTTCCTCGCTGACGCCTTCGGCCGGAACGATGTCCGTCACTTCAGGACGGCCGGTCGTAATCGTGCCTGTCTTATCCAGGGCAACGATCTTGACCTTGCCTGCGTTTTCAAGATCCTCGCTCGTCTTAAAAAGGATGCCGTTCTTGGCGCCCATGCCGTTTCCGACCATGATGGCAACCGGTGTTGCCAGGCCCAGTGCGCAGGGGCAGGAAATGACGAGTACGCAGATTGCGTATTCAAGAGCAGTCGCCGTATCAGCACCGAGGAATTTCCAGATGATGAATACGACGATGGCAACCCCGATGACGGCTGGAACAAAGACAGCGGATACTTTATCTGCAATGCGCGCAATCGGCGCTTTCGTAGCAGCTGCATCGCTCACCATGTGGACGATCTGGGAGAATGTCGTATCTTCACCGACACGCGTTGCTTTGACGCGGATGAAGCCTGTCGTATTGATTGTTGCGGTGCTGACAGTATCGCCTGCTCCCTTGTCGACAGGAACGGATTCGCCGGTCAGGGCAGATGCATCGACGGCCGTCTCGCCTTCTATGATTTCCCCGTCGACCGGAATGGATTCGCCCGGTTTGACGACGAAGATATCGCCAGGCTTGACCTCGCTGATACCGACAGTCACGACCATGCCGTCCCGCTCAATATTCGCCGTCTCCGGCGCAAGTTTCATAAGCCCCTTCAAAGCATCGGTCGTACGTCCCTTGGAGAGCGATTCCAGAAGCTTTCCGACGGTAATCAGGGCCGGAATCATGGCCGCAGACTCAAAGTAAAGCTGCCCGCGGTAAAGCATATCAATCGATTCCCCCTGCATCGCAAAGTACGTCATCTTGTAGAGGACGGAGAGCGACCACAGGAAGGAAACGCCCGAGCCGAGAGCAACAAGCGCATCCATATTCGGCGCTCCCTGGAAGAGGGAACGGAAACCGGACGTGAAGAATGCACGGTTCACGAACATGACAATCAGCGCAAGAATCATCTGCGTGATGCCAAGCCCGATGTAATTTCCATCCAGGAAGGACGGAACAGGAAATCCCAGCATATTGTGTCCCATGGAAAGGTACATGAGGACGGCCAGGAATACGAGCGAGAGGATAAGTCTCTTCTTCAGCTTCGGCGTCTCCCTGTCCTTCAGCGCTTCTTCCTCGGCTGCGAGCGATCCTGAAGTAGATCCGCTCTTGACCTCACTATCCATGGGTTTGGCCCCATAGCCTGCCGCTTCGACAGCAGCAACGACGGAATCAGCACTGGCCGATCCTTCGACAGACATGGAATTCATCAGAAGGGAGACCGTCACTTTATCGACGCCCGGCACTTTGCTGACGGCTTTTTCCACATGAGCCTGGCAGGCTGCACAGGTCATGCCCGTCACCATGTACTGGCATTTATTTTCTTTCTCACTCACTTGAATCACCCCTTCATAGCGGCAAGGCCGCTGTATTTGGACCAGAAATCACTTCATCAGTTTCTGCAGCATGGTGCAAAGTTCATCGACCTTGTCATCCTTGCCTTCCTTGATGTCTTCCGTCACGCAGCCGCGGATGTGGGCCGCGAGAAGAAGTTTGTTGAAACTGTTCAATGCATTGGAAACGGCGGAAACCTGCATCACAATATCCGGGCAGTACGCGTCATTCTCGACCATCTTCTCAATGCCGCGGATCTGTCCCTCAATCGTGCGAAGCCTCTTCATCAGATTGCTTCTTTCTCTTTCCGTACGTTCCGTATGGCGGCAGCCTTCGCATGCCATTTCTTTATCTTCTGCCATTTGCATCACCGATCTTTCTGAAATCCTTACTTCTTACGGCTATATACTACACCCCCCTGGGGTGTTAGTCAATAGAAAAATTTAGAAATATGGACATTTGGCAATGCAAAAGAGCTGTGGAAATGCCGCCATTCCTACAGCCCTTCTTGAATTCTTGTTTCGATTCTTATTTTTCTGTATCAGCGATTTCCTTGACTTCTGCCAGTCTATCTGTGTCTGTCATGTTCCATGTGAGCGCTGTCAGTGTCGGGTATCCCCTGTGGATCCAGAATACATCTGTATCCGGAACGGCATCAGGAAGCATCGTGCCGGAAAGCCAGAAGCCCAGATGGCCGGACGGATCCTTCATTTCACGGATCGCATTGTCATAGCGCTGGATACCGAGCTTTGTAATTTTCAGATCCTTCCATCCGATATGTTCCTCTTCTTTCGGGATGTTGAGGGAAAGGATGCCCTTGTAGCTGGAGTCGACGAAATATTTCTTCACGACTTCGAAAGCAAAGTCTGCGGCCTTGGCCAGGTATTCCGGTTTCTTGACCGTTTCTGCGGAAAGCGCAATCGCAGGGATACCGAGGAAAATGCTTTCCATGGCGCCTGCGATGGTACCGCTGTAAAGGCAGTCGCTGCCGTTATTGAGTCCGTTGTTCATGCCGGAAACGATGAGATCCGGCTTGTCATTACGGAGCCAGTGTTCCAGCCCCAGCTTGCAGCAGTCTGCTGTCGTGCCGTTGCAGGACAATACCGTAATATTTTCTCCATAGCTTTCCTTCTTCCACATGCGCAGGTACGTCTGGAGAGAAAGGGAACTGGAGCAGGAGCTTCTCCCGCGGTTCGGTGCAATGACCGTCACCCTGCCCAGCCTGGCAAGTCTCTTTGCCATTTCAATAATACCGGGAGATTCAAAGCCGTCGTCATTTGTCATGAATATATGCATAGTCCACCTGTCACTTCTAAAAAAAGCCTCAAAGGCTGTACTTTGTTTCGTATCTATTTTAACAAAAACATGGAAAAGATTCTATACAATTTCGGTCAAGAGTTGATAGAAGCATGTAAAAAGAGCCGACCAAATGAATGAATCACTTGACCGGCCCTGCCATTACTGCCCTATTTCTTTCTTTCGTGTCAGACTTGCCTGTTCAAAATGCATGCTTCTGGTATGAATGGTATGAACCCATCCTTTTTTATGTCTGTCCTTCCATCCAAGGAGTGTGACAGGAATCCAGGAGTACATGAAGATCGGGTAGATCAGCCAGTAAAGATAAATCTTAGGCGGAACTTCGATCTGCAGAAGAACGATGAGTGGGACGATGGACTGAATGAATCCGATGACGGCCCAGAACTGCTTCGGCACGAGCACATCGTTGTAGAGGATGACTGTGAAGCAGGGATAGAACATATTGATATATGTCATCACCAGGTAGAACGTGGAGAGGACGAGGAAATAGTTCTGCAAAAGCTGCATGATGCCATCTAAGATGACGATGCTGTGTCTCTTGATGCCTTCTTTGAAAAGGATCGGGATGTAACGTTCGGAGCAGTCGAACTGGCCCTGCGCCCATCTCTTTCTCTGACGGCAGGATGCCATGAATCCGAGCGGCTTTTCATCATAGATGATAGCGTCATGGACCCAGCAGGTGCGGATGCCGTGAGAGAGGCACTTCATGGAGAATTCCATGTCTTCTGTCAGGCAGTCGCAGCCCCAGCCGTATTTCTTGACGATGTCGGCGGAAATGCACATGCCTGTGCCGCCAAGGCAGGAGGACAGTCCCATATTGTACTTGCCCAGATGCCAGAGGTGGTTGATCGTCCAGAAGGCAATGGCAAATGTGCCGGATACCCATGTATCTGTCGGATTTTTGGCAGACAGGTATCCCTGAAGGACTTTCTGGCCTTTGAGAAGACGGTTGTTCATGACGGCAAGGAAATCCAGGTGAACAAGGTTATCCGAATCGAAGACGCAGAACGCATCGTAATTCTTATTCAATGCGAAGATCTTCGGGAATACCCAGTCCATGGCATAGCCTTTGCCGACGAGTTCCTTATTGGTTCTTTCAAAGACGAAAGCTCCGTGCTCGCGGGCGATGTCTGCCGTATTGTCCGTGCAGTTGTCCGCGATGACGTAGACGTCATAGAGTTCCTTCGGGTACTTCAGGAGCTTCAGGTTTTCCAGAAGGTCCGACAGTACGGCCGATTCATTGTGCGCTGGTATGACGATCGCAAATTTGCTGGCGGGATCCGCCAGATTTCTTTCTTTTCGATGCCACATGCCGAATACAGCGATGACCGTGTAGTAAATCGTGAAGAAGGCCACGATCAGCTGTATAGGGAACATGATTATATCGAGGTAATGGTTCATTGTACGTTTCCTTCAGCGTCTCCGTTTTGAGCCTGCGCCCTGCGTTTCATTCTCAGACGGCGCTGTTTTCTCTTAGCCTTGCGACGGTTGAGGTATGTATTGACAATACCGAAAATAATGTAAGCTGCGCAGAGAACGGCTGCCCATGCAGGCCAGTAAATAATCGTGCAGATCAAGAAGAATGCCAGGCATCCAAGAAGAGCCGGCAGGTGAAGCTGATCGGCGCTTGCGCCTTTGTTGTCCGGATAGTGGATTTCGCTGACCATCAGGAATGCGAGTGCGAGGACGCAGAGCATGGCGAGCCAGTTCCAGATCTTGATGCCGGAAAGGACATAAGCAGCCACGATGACGCCTGTCGTCGGACATGGCAGTCCTTCGAAGTAGCCGTGTACAGCGCTGACCTTCACATTGAAGCGTGCCAGGCGGAAAGCGCAGAATGTGCCGAGAAGCGCACAAGGAATGAATCCCAGAGCTCCCAGATCTTTCAGCTGGTATGCATACATCAGTGTTCCTGCGGCAATGCCGAAGGAAATATCATCGGACAGGGAATCGAGCTCAACGCCCATCGGTCCTGCCGTATGCAGAGCGCGGGCTACGCGCCCGTCCAAAGCATCTGCCACCATGGCAATCAGTATGAATACAGCTGCCAGCTGGTAATGTCCTGATACGGACATCATAATGGACAATCCGCCGAACAGCGCATTCGTTGCTGTCACGGCATTGGCAATCCAAGATTTATTCACTTATTTCAGCCTCCCTACTACTGTCAGTCCGCCCTTGACTTTGTCTCCCTTTTTCACACAGATCTCACACTCTCCCGGTATGTATAATTCTGTGCATGAGCCGAACTTGATCATCCCGTACAATTCTCCTTTTTTCAGGGTATCGCCCAGGTTCTTCCAGGTAACGACCCTGCGGGCAAGGATACCCGCGATCAGAATGACCAGGATGGAGCGGTCGCGTCCTTCTATGCCGATCGCGCCTCTCTCGTTTTCAAAGCCGACTCCGTCCTTATAGGCAGGAATGAAGCGGCCCTGAACATACGACTGGTACTTGATTTCCCCTGCCATCGGCGAGCGGTTGCAGTGCACGTCGAAGATTGAGAGGAAAATCGTGATCTTATGGCATTTTTCTCCCAGGTATGTGTACTCATAGACATCATCAGACACGTCGACGACGGTACCGTCGGCCGGAGAAACGAGCACATCGTCTCCGGGCGGGATTTTCCCGTTGCGCGGCGGGCATCTGAAGAAATAGGTGAAATACACTGAGATCACGAGGGGGATCACCGCCAGGTAATACCATTTCATCCAGAAGAAGAAGCAGGCCAGAGCCATCGTCGCCAGGATGAACGGAAACCCCTCAGGCAAAATGAGTGGTTTTTTAAGCATTATTTTCTCCCTTGTTCCTTTTTCCATTTTTTGACAGCTCTCATGAATTTAGGAAGAGCCGTCATTCTT
>NZ_FR896432.1:29438-30856 GCF_000435155.1 Dialister sp. CAG:357
TGGGCTGCAGATACAAGCGGTAAGCCCATTCCAGCCGGTGGTTTCGCATCCACATCGGTGCGCGCGGCAGTGTGCCGCTCATGACATCGAAGACGCCGCCGATGCCCATGGAGACCGGTACGCCCAGTTCATCCATGTGATCGCGGATCCATTTCTCCTGCTTTGGCACGCCCAGACCGGCCAGAAGGAGTTTGGCTCCGCTTTTCTTGATGTCTTTTATAATCTTTTTCTCTTCTTCGCTATCGAAGTAGCCTTCATGGCATCCTGCGAGCTTGAAGGGAACGTGAAGTTCCATGAAACGGGCTGCGGCTCTCTGGGCAATGCCCGGCGCGCCTCCCAGGAAATATACCGGCCACTCTTTTTCCGAGGCAATCTTCAGAAGTTCTTCAGCAAGGTCTGCGCCCGCCACCCTTTCCGGGAACGGCGTGCCAAGCTTTTCGCCTGCCCAGAGCACCCCGGCTCCGTCCGGAACGACCAGGTCGCACGTATTCAGGATTTCCTTAAGCTCGGGATCCTTCTGCGCAATCATGATCATTTCCGCATTCGCCGTAGCAATCATGCGGGGCTTTCCTTCAAGAACAGCTTCCTTTGCCCACTCGAGAGCGTCCTCCATGGTGACCGCATGCACGCGGACATCCATGACAATCTGCTGCTTTTTACTGATATCTGTCATTTGGCACTGTAGTTAGGCGCTTCTTTGGTGATCATCACATCATGCGGATGGCTTTCATCAAGGCTTGCGCTCGTAATCTGAATAAACTGCGCCTCTTCCCTCATAGCTGCGATGTCTTTGGCGCCGCAGTAGCTCATGGCTGCCTTGAGGCCGCCAGAGAGCTGGAAGAGCACGTCTGAAACATGACCCTTGTAAGGAACTCTTCCCTCAATGCCTTCGGGAGCTGTCTTTTCAAGGACGCCGCCGAAGAAACGGCCGCTGCCTGCTGCCCTGAAGGCGCCGGCAGAATCCATGCCGCGGTAGAGTTTATAATTTCTTCCCTGGAAAATCACCATCTCGCCGGGGCATTCATCTGTCCCTGCCAGAAGGTTTCCAAGCATGACGCAGGAAGCACCGGCTCCGATTGCCTTGGCAATATCGCCGGAATAACGCATGCCGCCGTCGGCAATGACGGGGATGCCCGCTTCTTCGCAGGCTCTTGCGCAGTCATAAATAGCTGTCACCTGCGGAACGCCTACGCCTGCAATGACGCTCGTCGTTCCCACCGATCCCGGGCCTACTCCGACCTTCACATCCGAAGCGCCGGCTTCAATGAGAGCCTTTGCCGCATCATAGGTCGCAGCATTTCCTGCAACGATTTCTGCATCAGGAGCGGATTTCCTGAGATTTCTTACGATTTCAAGCGTCCTCTTAGCGCCTCCGTGGAGAGCTTCCACGAAGAGCACGTCAGCGCCTGCTTTAAGGA
>NZ_FR896432.1:30894-38473 GCF_000435155.1 Dialister sp. CAG:357
CTCTTCCGCGTTCTTCTGCATCATCGGAAGATCCGGTCGATGCACCGACGAGAAGGCGTCCTTCCTTATCCTTCACTGCATTCGGGTATTTCTTTGTCTTTTCGATATCACCGATTGTGATCAAACCCTTCAGGTAACCCTTGCTGTCAACGAGAGGCAGCTTTTCAATGCGGTGTGCCTGCAGGATCTTCTTCGCATCACGAAGCGATGTATGTTCCGGAGCCGTTACAAGGCCTTCCGAAGTCATGACTTCGCTGATCGGTTTTGAAAGATTTGTCTCGAAACGCATATCACGGATCGTGATGATGCCTACGAGCTTTCCGTCTTCCGTAATCGGAACGCCGGAAATATGGTACTTGTTCATGAGATCATCTGCATCAGACAGCATATCATCGGGGGAGAGGCAGACCGGATCCACGACGACGCCGTGTTCGGACCGCTTCACCAGCTGGACTTCGCGGCATTCCTCGCCGATGCTCATGTTGCTGTGAATGACGCCTAAGCCGCCTTCACGAGCCATGGCAACGGCCATTGCCGTCTCAGTCACTGTATCCATGCCTGCGCTGATGACCGGAATATTGAGAGAAATATTCTTTGTCAGACGGGTCGTCACATCGACCTGTCCGGGGAGCACTTCGGAATATGCAGGGACCAGCAGTACATCACTGAAGGTCAGTCCCTTCCTGCCAAACTTGTCTGCTCTCATCACAGCCTCCATTCCGGAAACAAAGTTTCCAATGTTGCCATTCCTAATTATCTGTCAATTTAATTATTATAGCATAATGCAAGTATACTTGTCATGGAACTTGCCCGCCCGCTGTCAAATCCGGCAGGATCTGCATTCCAGCGTGATTTTGGCTTATAAAAAATAAATTCAGCATGACCGAAACCTTGACCGGAAATTGACTTCCTTTTACAAATTCCGGGGCCGGTCTCCTTCTCTCAATATATGCTGTTTTCCCTTCACATGCAACACGAATTCAAATGCAGCATGCGATTCTAATGAAACAATAAAAAGCGCTCCGAAGAGCGCCTTATAAAAAAGTTAAATAAAATATTCAAACTCCTTATTCCTTCTCTGCTTCTTCCATTTTCTTGAAGAAGGCACCTCCGAAGCGGTGGCGGAGTTCTTCGGTGAAGTCCATGCCCTTATCGACGGCTTTGGCGGCTTCTCTTCTTGCTTCTTCAAGAAGGGGCAGGTCGCGGATGATGTCGGCGGCTTTCAGGTCCGGCATACCGTGCTGATGATAGCCGAAGAATTCACCGGAGCCTCTTAAGAGGAGATCCTTTTCTGAAAGGAGGAAACCATCGGAGATTTCGCACATGAGGCGCATGCGGAGCTGCGTGACTTCGTTCCTGTTATCCGTATAGAGGATGCAGTAGGACTGGCTGCTGCCGCGGCCGACGCGGCCTCTCAGCTGATGGAGCTGGGAAAGGCCGAAGCGGTCTGCGCCATAAACGAACATGATTGTCGCATTCGGTACGTTGATGCCGACTTCGATGACGGATGTCGCCGCCAGAAGTTTGATTTTCCCGTCCTTGAAGTCATTCATGACCTGGTCTTTTTCTGCGCCCTTCATGCGTCCGTGGACGAGGCCCACTTTGAAATCAGGAAATACTTTGTCCCGGAGTTCTTCATAGACGGCAACGGCCGAAGCCAGGTCCTGCTTCTCGCTCTTTTCAACGAGTGGGCAGACGACGTAGATCTGGTGGCCTGCCTGCATTTCCTTTCTCATGAAGTTGAAGACGCGCTTCAGGTACGAGCCGTCAATGGCATACGTTTTGACCGGATGGCGTCCGGGCGGCATGCCGCGGATGGCGGACACGTCGAGGTCCCCATAGACGGAAAGCGCCATGGTGCGCGGAATCGGCGTCGCTGTCATGACAAGGATGTGCGGAGACTCGCCCTTGCTTTCAAGCGCTTTTCTCTGCTTGACGCCGAAGCGGTGCTGCTCATCCATGATGACAAGACCGAGGTGCGCAAAGATGACGTCCTTTTCAATCAGGGCATGCGTGCCGATCAGGACGTCGATTTCCCCTTTCGCCAGTTTCTCAAGGATTTCATTTCTTTCGGATGTCTTCGTCTGTCCGGAAAGGTAAGCGACGCGGATGGGAAGGCCTTTATAGAATTGCTGGAATGTTTCATAATGCTGCCCGGCAAGGACTTCCGTCGGCACCATGAGCGCTCCCTGATAGCCGTTTTCGACGATCTTGGCAAGGGCAAGCGCCGCAACGGCCGTCTTGCCGCTTCCGACATCGCCCTGCACGAGACGCTGCATGGGGACGAGCCCTTCCATATCATCCTCGATATCACGGAAGGCGAGCTTCTGCCCGTCAGTCAGCTCGAAGGAGAAATTCTTAAGGACAGCGCGGACGAGCTTTCCCGAAGGCGCGCACTTGACCGAGGACGCTCCCTTTTCCCTCTTCCTTTTAAGGAGCAGGAGGCCTGCCTGCATGAAGAAGAGTTCTTCGAATGCCATTCTCTTCCTTGCCGCCTGCCGCATCGTTTCATTTTCAGGATTGTGCATGACGCGGATGGCTTCGGCGCGTTCCATGAGATGTTCTTTTCTCACCGTTTCGAGCGGAAGATTTTCGTCAAGGTCCTCCACGCAGTCGAGCGCTTCCTGGATCATCTGCCTCATGCGGTTGATCTTGATTCCTTCTGTCAGAGGATAGATCGGGACAAGCTTCTGGAAAGACGGCAGCTCTTCAGGTGTAACGGCTTCCGTTTCCGCATTGCCCATCTGTATTTTCCCATAGCCATATTCTGCCCTTCCGTAGGCAAGGACGTTCAGCCCACGGGAGAATTCATCCTTCTTCCATGGCTGGTTGAAGTAAGTGAGCGTCACGGCGCCCGTCCCGTCCGTCATGGTGACGTTCAGAATGGAAAGGCCTTTTCTTGGATGGATTTCCTTCACATCAAGGATTCTTCCGTAAATGACGGACTCTTCCCCGCTCACAAGGTCTTCCATCTTCGTGATCTGCGTCCAGTCCTGATATCTTCTCGGGTAAAAGGAAATGAGGTCTTCCACAGTGCGGATGCCAAGGTGTTCCAACCTTTCCGCCATTTTCGGGCCTACCCCTTTGACATATTTAACGGAATCTGATAATTTCATAGTATCTCCTTCTTGCCGGCGGAGGAACGCGCCGGCGGAAAGCGAATTAAGTCCGGAAACCAGAGCCGGTTTTCCGCTGACGGCGGATGGTACGGCATAGAGAGATCCAGAGCTTTATTTTTTTATTATAATTCTCTCTATATACTAATGTAAAATACTTGATTAAAAAAATGAATTGTGATATATTATGAATGTTGCAATCACGGAAGTGCAAGGAGGTGTGGCACATGGCTAATTATTGTGAAGTTTGCGGAAAGAAAACCGCTACAGGATTCAACGTATCCCATTCCCATTTGAAAACAAAAAGAACCTGGAAACCAAATATCCAGAGAGTGCGCGTACTGGTGGACGGACAGGTCAAGAGAATGAATGTCTGCACTCGTTGCCTTCGTTCTCATAAGGTAAACAGGGACATCTGATTTCTGCATGATCGGCCGGCAGCGGAGCCGGCCTTTTTTGCGCCTTGACGAGCGAAGAACAATAAGAATGGGGCTGTGACAAAATGGTTAATCATTTTGTTGCAGCCCCATTTTTGCGTGAGTATATTTGATTAGTGGATTATACAACACATTTATATATTTTTGTTATCTGAAAACCTCGCTGCGCTCGAAGGAAATGAATCTCCTCAGGCGCTTCCAGCGCCAGCTCCCCCTACAGGGCGAGCTCTGACACCCTTAAACCGAACTTCGTTCGAGAAAAGAGAAAGCAGTGCTTTAGCGAATTTTGTCACAGCCCCTTTTTATTTCCCCTGCTACGGATAAATGAACCCGAGCACAGGAGGCGCTTTAGTGATGGCCACAGGATGGACGTCGGGCAGAAGCTGTCCGTGGGAAGTCATCGTGCCAAGCGTTCCTTTGACGCGCACCCAGCTTCCCATCGGAAGCTTTCCATGATCGCTATAGGCAGCAATGCCGAATCTTGATGTATCGGCAATGCAGCAGGTCATGGCGACGCGCCCCACTGTCACGACGCCTTCAGGAAGCGAACGGTCGTCGCGGCTGACTTCGCCGGTCAGCAGGATCGTCCAGCCTTCATATTTCTTCGTGTCTTTGGAGATTTCAAGGATCGTCTTGTAGAAATTATCCGAGGACAGCTTGATCGTCTTGTTCCATTCATCGACGCTCCCTTCTTCCTCAACGGGCGCCTGCACGGCTCCCGGCTCAGGCGCCTTTGCCTTGACGGCAGGAGGCGGAAGGAAGGG
Source organism: Dialister sp. CAG:357 (assembly GCF_000435155.1). Classification (NCBI taxonomy): domain Bacteria; kingdom Bacillati; phylum Bacillota; class Negativicutes; order Veillonellales; family Veillonellaceae; genus Dialister; species Dialister sp. CAG:357. The sequence continues at coordinate 35,212 of NZ_FR896432.1, forward strand.
CGACGCAGCAAGGAGAAGGATGAGCGTCAGCGGTGCAAAGAGCGCGTAGTAATTTCTTTTATACGACCTTCTTCTCCATTCCCTGATAGCCAGAAAAAGCCAGGCAGCAAGGGCGAAAAGAGAGGCAAAAAGCGCATATCGTACGTAAGGCATCACATAATTCTGATACCCCTTTGCTGCGAAAAGTGCGAGAAGCGCAATCAGGAGAAAGGAAATGAAGACGCCTGCCATTCCCCTTTTATTAGAAAACAGTCCCATCATACCCCTCCTTTCAGGAATACGAAGAGCATCGAGCAGGCAAATGTCGTAAGGATCGTTACCAGTGCCCAGCGGATGACGAAGGATTTCCTGCACATGGAAGACATGAGAAGGACATTCCTGAGATCCATGACAGGACCTAAGAGAAGGAAGCCCATGACGGATGACGGTGCCATGGAGAGCGAAAGGCTCTTTCCGATCATGGCATCCGATGTCGCACAAAGCGAGAGGCAGAACGCGATCAGCATCATGCAGAGGACGGATGAAACACCGGACGTAAGGCCTGCGCCTTCGAGAATCGGTCGTATGGATACCTGGAATATGGCGGCGAGCCAGGCGCCCATGATGACATAGCGGAAGGTGTACCAGAATTCATATCGGCTGTGGAGAAGAAAGAGCGAGGCCTTCGAATCTTTTTCTGAAGGAATCAGCTCTTCTGTCCCCTGCGGCCCTGAAAAAGCCTTCAGCGGATTCTTCTTGTAGAAGGCAAAGGTAGCGCCGACGAGGACGGCATTCAGCCATCCAAGAAGAAGCCTTCCTCCCACCATCGAAAGGTCGCCGCCAAATGCATACCATGTGCTAACGAGGACGACCGGATTCGTCAGAGGGCCTGCCATGAGGAATATCATGGTAATCGCAACGGGCACGCCCCTTTTGCAGAAGCCCCTGAAAAGCGGCGTCAGCGCGCAGTCGCAGAAGGGAAAGAAGAACCCTCCGATGAGCGCAAGCGGCACAGAGAGAACCGGGTGCTTCCTGAGATAGATTTCCCACGGCGGACGCGAGCTGTACAGCTGCATGCCCGTCGAAAGGAGCACGCCGATCAGGACAAAAGGCAGTGTCTGCAGCGTGATGCCGACCGCCAGAAGAGAAATACGGAGAAGATTTTCCTCCCTCGTAAGAAGCGCTGCTGCCAGGAAAAGAAATGACCACAACAGGATAAAAATATCCAGCCTTCTCTGCCAGAGTCCTTTGAAATGGTCTGTGAACCTTCCGGACCTGACATACAAATTTCCGGCAGACTTCGGTGTCACGATGCGGAAAGAGGCGGAAGGATTCCATGCGGAAAGCTTTTTCCCGGCTTCCTTCACACCTTTTCCCTTTTCGTCATTGGCAAAGAAAAGAATCTCATCGGCAGATTCCAGCTGCGTTAAGATGGCTGTCCCCGTCTTTCCCAGAAAGAAATTCACAAAATTTTCATCGGCGGAAAAGTAAACGCGTTTCGGCTCCATCAGGCGGGAAAGATGCGTCTCATAGATAAGGTGCTCCTAGTCGGAGAAGGGACGCATGCCGTTCCATTCCCACCAGATTTCTCCGATCCAGTGGTCACGGATGATGCGGCCTGCTTTTTCAACAAGCTCTTCATCCGAAAGGGAACTCGCATCAAGGACGATCTTGTCCTCTGTCGAAACGTCCGTCCTCCCCTTTTCCGAAAGGATGACCAGACATTTTCTGTACCGCCTCTGGGCAAGGATATCGTTCAGCCGATGGCTCTTTCCGCTCCCCAGAAATCCCGTCATCACATAGACGGGAATCCTATCCATGAGAAGCTCCTGAAAGTTCTCCGGCCGCCTCCTCTGTCTTTTCGCTTCCGATAAGGACGAGTCCGGTCGGTTCCTTATCCGTACCTTTGATCAGGAGACTTCCCGGCGTCCCCTGTAAAAGAACCGGCTTTCCGCCAATGCGTATGATGCCCTTGGCGCGGATGAGTGAATAGCGGACCATAAGGCCCCTCAGTTTTCTCTTGAAAGATTCCACGGATTCATCCGGGAAATCGACCGTCACGATGGACTGCTGCAGCACTTCCTCTTCATGGTCATGGTCGTGTTCATGCTCGTGATCGTGCTCATGCTCGTGTTCATGCTCATGGTCTGCTGTAACGGATCCAAGGTACTGGAAGGTCTGGTCTTCCTCAACTGATCCTTCCCCGATGAATCCTTTGACCCAGGCAGAAACTTCTTTTTCGTCCCAGTCCTTCATGAAGAATTCTGCTTTCTTTGCATGTTCAGCAAGAAGTTTCTGCAAGAAGGATTCCTGTCCTTCCGGGCAGCTCCTGACAAAAACGGCATCGGCTTCCTTGAGCTGGTCTTTGTAGAACATCCCGAAATTATGGATGTACATGGGAGCCGCTTCTCCGTCGACAAGCGTCACGACGCCTTTGACTTCACAGAGCCCTGCTTCTTCCGGTTCCTTCAAAGCGGACAGGACATCGGATGCCATAGCGACGCCGGACGGCTCGATCAGGAGCAGTTCAGGCGATGCAGCGGCGGCGACAGCCCTTACCGCATCCCCGAAATTTCCGCGAAGACTGCAGCAGATGCATCCTGCCGTCAGTTCATACAGAGAAAGCGGTTCGCCTTCCATCAAAGCGCAGTCCACATTGACCTCGCCGAAATCATTCTCGATCAGTGCCAGTTTCCCCCGCACCGGATTGTGATCAATCAGCATTTTGATCCACGTCGTCTTGCCGGCTCCGAGGAACCCGCTGACGACTAAGACTTTCATTTTTCCAGTACTCATGATAACCCCCTTTATCATTTTTCTTGATGATAGCACATGATGGAAATGATTTCCATTTTCTAAATAAACGATACTATTGGCCGATTTTCCCGTATTTTCCTCTTCTAAATTCTTGTCAATTCTTCGTATTTTCCGCGTAAAAAAGGGGCTGTGACAAAATTATTACACATGTTGTCACAGCCCCTTCATATTTATTTCCTGATCGTTACTGCTTTTTCATAGGACTTTCTGGGACGCATGCGCGGTGATTCGTCCGCATACCCGATGGCAAGCGCGGCATAAAGCTCGCCGTCTCCGCCCTGCCAGTCCCTGAGGCGCTTTAAGGCAAAGCAAATGTCGCAGATTCAGAGGCTTCCAAGCCCCAAAGCTGTCGCCATGAGGACCATGTGCTCTACGGCAAAACCGATGGAAAGCGCATTGCAGATTTCCGACTCTCTTTCATCAATGGCAAGTTTCGGCGGATTGTATAATTAAGTTGAACACTTAA